>NZ_BAAAZP010000200.1:0-647 GCF_039536965.1 Nonomuraea antimicrobica
CTACGTTGTGAAGCCGATAGAGAACACACCGCTACTTTGCGGCTCACACCGTAGCTCCAGGAGTTCTGGGCCGTTTCTCTGCCCCGCGAGGTCCTGCGTCGGCTGCGCCTCCTCGTGCGTCCGGATACCGTCCTGCGCCGGCACCGTGATGTGTTGAAGCAGCGTCACGCTCGCGCCTGTCGGCTCAAGCGGCCTGGGCATCCGCCCACCGTGCGCTCCATCCGCATGCTCATTCCGCGGCTGGTCCGGGAGAACCCCTCGTGGGGATACCGGCGAGTACACGGCGAGCTCGCCACACTCGGCATCAGGCTCGCGCCCTCCACTGTCTGGGAGATTCTCAAGCAAGAAGGTGTAGATCCGTCCCCTGCGCGAGCATCCTGCGGGTGCCGATTATTCATCCGGCCAGGTCAGGTGACATGCCGATACTCCTTCAGTACGCCACCGAGTCGATCATGTCGGTGAACGTCGAGCGGCACGATTCCTGTGGGGCCAGTGTCGGGATGGGGGAGTGATCGAGGCGGAGCTGCTTGCCTGAGAGCACGGTGCGGCCGGTGCTCGTTGTAGAAGGTCTCAAACTCCCGCGGCGGGTGGAGGAGATGGCGCTCTTTCCAGATCAAGGTCCGGTCCAGCAGTTCGAGCTGGCAGGT
>NZ_BAAAZP010000201.1:0-9773 GCF_039536965.1 Nonomuraea antimicrobica
GCCGCCATCGCGGCCGCCGCCCACACGCCGTCGTCGGCGTGGGTGATCTCGGCGAGGCGGGTGGCGACGTCGGCCGCCCGATCGGGACGGCCGGCGTGGCGGATCCCCACGGGCACCGCCCGCGCCACGGCGCCGTCGTCGAAGTGCGCGGGATTGTCGTTGCCGGTCGCGGGGGGCGTGAGACCCTCCTCGGCGTTGACGATCGAGGAGCGTTCCGCGACGCCCGACCACACCTCCCCGGCCCGGTCGACCACCATCTCGCGCCAGCCCGCGAACAGCTCCTCCCGGGTGGCGTCGGCGCCGGAGCCGAGCAGGATGCGCGCCGCGGCCACGGCGAACTCGGTGTCGTCGGTCCCGGACAGCTCCAGCGGCTCCGGGCGTCCGAGCGTGAACGGCAGGGGGAAGCGGAGCACCTGGTTGGCGTCGGCCTCGGCGCCGAGCCGCCACAGCCACGCGCGCGGCCCGCCGAGGCGCGCGGAACGGTGGTAGAGGGCGGGCATCCCGGCCGCGTCGCCGATGGCCAGGCCGAGCAGGGCTCCGCGGGCGCGGTCGCGCGGGGACAGGGCGGAGACGGCCGGCGCGCTCATGCGGCACCCGCCTTCGTGAGCAGCGCCGCGTGCAGGTCGCGGGCCAGCTCGGCCAGGTCGGTCCCGGCCGTCGAGCGGATGCAGTGGCCGCGTACGACGTTGATGCGCCGCCGCCACCGTTCCGGCACCGCCTCGGAGCCGTGCAGGGCGCCGGCCATGGCCCCGGCCATCGCGGCGATGGTGTCGGCGTCGCGGCCGATGTTGGCGCCGCCGAGCACCGCGGGGACGTACTCGCCCCGTGCCGCCGCGAAGACGCCCATCGCCAGCGCCGTCGCCTCCGGCCCCACGTCGGCGAAGGGGTAGTGGAAGATCGAGATCCGCTCGTACAGCTCGTCCAGTGCGGGGGCCAGCTCCCGGTGCGAGGAGCCGATGTCGACGGCCCGCCCGATGGTCCGCGCCGACCAGGAGCCGGCGGGCGCGGCGGCGAGCGCGGCTTCCACCACGTGCTCCCACGAGTCGGCGGTCATCGCCGCGGCGACTCCGGCGGCGACGACCTGCGCGCAGTAGACGCCGTCCTTGGCATGGGACACCTGGGCGTCGACCGCGGCCAGCCTGGCGGCCTCGGCCGGGTCGCCGGCGCACAGGATGCCGACCGGCGCGATCCGCATCGCCGCGCCGTCGCTCCACATCTCGTGGTTGTCGCTTCCCGTGACCGGCGGGGCGAGGCCGGCGCGGAGGTTGTTGATCGCGGTCATCTCGCTGAACCCGCCGCCGTGGAAGCCGCCCACCTGGTTGACCAGGTTGGCGGTCCAGGCGGCTCCCACCTGGTCGAGGGTGAGGCTCGTGCCGTGAGCCAGCACCAGGCGGGCGGTCAGCACCGCGTACTCGGTGTCGTCGGTGCCGGCCGGGTCGTCGTCGACGAAGCCGGACACCCATCCGTGCCGCTCGACGATCTGCTCCCGGGTGAGGCCCTCGGTCGGCGCGCCGAGCGCGTCGCCCACGGCCTGCCCGATGAGCGCGCCGTAGACGCGCTCGAAGGATGAGGTCACTGGCGCCATCTCCTTGCAAGACGTTTTGCATCCTTACTGAAGCGGATGCCCTCGAACGCCGTCAAGACCGCTCGGGGAAATCGTGCCATGATCCTGAAATCGCTGCTCATGCCTATTGACAATGCCGAGACGGAGAGGGAGGGTGTCGCCCACATCACACCAAACGTTTTGTATTCGGAGGTCGACTTGGCACGGGTCGGGATGACAGAGGTCGCCGCCAGGGCCGGTGTTTCCGTCACCACGGTCTCCCACGTGCTGTCCGGGCGCCGGCCGGTCGCGGAGAGCACCCGGACCCGGGTGCTCCAGGTGATCGAGCAGCTCGGCTACCAGCCCGACACGCTCGCCAGGGGGCTGCGCACCCGGCGCACGATGACCGTCGGGTTGCTGGTGCCCGATCTGACCAACCCCTTCTATCCGATGGTCCTGCGCGGCCTGAACGACGTGCTCGTGCCCGCCGGGTACCACGCGATCGTCTGCGACACCGACGGGACCCGCGAGCAGGAGCTGGCCTTCCTACGGGAGATGGCGACGCGGCGCGTCGACGGCATGGTCATCGCCCCGTTCCAGCTCACCAGGAAGGACCTCCTGTCGCACGCGAAGGCCGTGCCACTGGTACGGCTCGGAGACGGGCCCCTCGACGCCGACCTCGGCGACCTGGTCAGCAGCGGCGGCGAGGACGGCATGGCGCAGATGGTCCGCTACCTGCTCGAACGGGGCAGCCGCCGGGTGGCGTACATCGGCGGCCCCCGGCACACCGGCCCCAGCGACCGGCGCGAGGCGGGCTTCCACCGGGCCCTGGCCGAGGCCGGCCGGGTGGCCGGCGACGACCTCGTCATCCGCGGCGGCTTCACCCGGGACGCGGGACGGGAGGCGGCCGAGGTCCTGCTCAACCGGGCGGACCGGCCGGACGCGATCGCCTGCGCCAACGACCTCATCGCCATCGGCGTGCTCGACGCCGCCAGGAAGCTCGACCTGAGCGTGCCCGGCGACCTCGCCGTCACCGGCTACGACGACATCGACGCCGCCTCGCTCGTGACCCCGGCGCTCACCACCGTGGTGAACCCGGCGCGCGAGGTGGGCCGGGCCTGCGGCGAGGCGCTGCTGCGGCGGCTGACCGCCGACGGGGCCGAGCCCTACCGGGAGGTCGTCATCGCCAACTCCATCGTCCGCCGTGACTCGGCCTGACCCCTCCCCGCCCGTGACGCCGAAGCCCTTCCCGTCACCCCGAATGTGAACCAACAGGAGCAGTAATGGTGCGAAACCACCCACCACATGATCCTCGTGAGCTGCTGCGCTGGGAACTCGCCCAGCGCGCGGAGAGCGGATTCGACCTGGGCGACCTCCCCGCGGCGGCCCGGCCCGCGGTCGACGGCGACGACCCCGCGGTGGCCCGCGCCTTCCTCGACGAGCTCGACGCCACCACCCGCGACGAGCGCTGGGCCCGCGACGAGCCGGAGGACCTCGACGGCATCCTCGCCACCCTGCCCGCCGCCGCCCCGGTGACCGCCGTCGGCGAGGCGGAGCTGCGGGACCGGATGCTCGGCGCCTGGCTCGGCCGCTGCGCGGGCTGCAACCTCGGCAAACCGGTCGAGTACGGCGACCACTGGACGGCCGCCCACCTGCGCGACTACCTGGAACTGGCCGGCGCCTACCCGCTGCGCGACTACATCCCCGTCCTGGACCCCATGCCCGAGCGCTTCGAGCTGCGCGAGTTCTGGCCCTACACCACCCGCGGCCGGATCACGGAGAGCGCGCGCGACGACGACCTCGACTACACGATCCTCGGCCTGCACATCCTGGAGACCTACGGGCTCGGCTTCGGCACCGCCGACGTCGCCACCGAATGGCTCGACCGGCTGCCCTACACCCAGACCTACACCGCCGAGCGGCTCACCTACCGCAACCTGGTGATCGGACTCCCGCCGGACGAGGCGGGCAAGGCCGACAACCCCCACCGGGAGTGGATCGGGGCCCAGATCCGCGCCGACGTCTTCGGCTACGTCAACCCGGGCGACCCGCGCGCCGCCGCCGAACTCGCCTACCGCGACGCCGCGCTGTCCCACACCGCCAACGGCGTGTACGGGTCGATGTGGGCGGCCGCGCTGGTGGCCGCCGCGTTCACCGGCGACGCGCGGCAGGCGGTCGAGACGTCGCTGACCTGCGTGCCGCCCGGCAGCAGACTGGCCGAGGCGATCAGGTTCGTCCTGGAGCAGCACGCGACCGGCGTCACCTGGGAGCAGGCCAGGGCGGCCATCGAGGAGCGCTACGGCCACTACTCCTGGGTCCACACGGTCAACAACGCGACGCTCGTCGTGGCCGGGCTCCTCTGGGGCGACGGCGACTTCTCCGCCACGATCGGGCTCACCGTGCAGGGCGGCTGGGACACCGACTCCAACGGCGCCACCGCCGGCAGCGTCGCCGGGATCATCTCCGGCGCGAAGCGGCTGCCGTCGCACTGGACCGAGCCGCTCAACGACACCGCACGCAGCGCGATCCGCGGCTTCGACGGCTCCCGCATCTCCGAACTCGCCGACCGGGCCGTACGGCTGGCGATGAGCAAGTAACCAGCCACCTTCCCCGGAGACGAGCACGCCAGAACTCGGAGGCCACCCCATGTCCGAACCACTCTCCCGCCGCCGATTCCTCCAACTGTCCGGCGCGGCCGCCCTGGGCGCGACGGCCCTGGCCGCCTGCGGCTCAGGGGGCGGCGCCGGCGGCGACCAGATCACCTATTGGGGCGCGTTCCAGACCAAGGACCTCGAGAAGTACTTCAAGGAGAACTTCATCGACGCCTACAACAAGGCCGCGACCGGAGCGGACGCCCTCAAGGTGAACATGACGGTCAAGCAGATCGAGACCATCGACCGGCTCACCCAGACGGCGGTCGCCTCGGGCAGCGGCCCCGACCTCATCGCCACCTTCGGCCCGGCGCAGACCCTGAACTACGTGGGCAACGGCAACCTGCTGCCGCTGGACCCGTACGTGGCGCAGTACGGCTGGCAGGACGCCTTCCTGCCGTGGGCGCTGGACGCGGGACGGGTCGACGGCAAGCTCTACTCGCTGCCGGCCAACCTCGAGACCATGGCCGTCTTCTACAACCCGGCCACCTTCGCGCAGCACGGCTGGAAGCCGCCGACCACGCTGGCCGAGTTCGAGGCGCTCTGCCAGGACGCCAAGGGCAAGGGCATGGTCCCGGTCGGCGCGGGCAACGCGGAGTGGAAGCCCGCCACCGAGTGGGACGTGACCTGGGTCTGGAACACCTTCGCCGGACCCACGGCACTCTACGAGGCGCTCACCGGCGAGCGCAGGTGGACCGACCCCGTCTTCGTCGACGCGATCAACCTGCTCAAGGGCTGGTTCGACAAGGGCTGGTTCGGCGGCAGCACGGACCGCTACTTCACCAACAAGAACTCGACCGTCTACTCGCAGCTCGCCGGCGGCGGGGCGGCCCTGGTCTTCAACGGGTCGTGGGCGTTCGCCGAGATCGGCCCGTACTTCGGCGAGGCCGCGGGGAACGACGCGACCTGGGACTTCGCGCCCCTGCCGTCGCTGGGCAGCGGCGTGCCCGCGGGGGTGCAGCCGCTGTCGGTCGGCGCCGCCTACTCCATCAACAAGGACTGCGCCCAGCCCGCGCGGGCCGCGGACGTGCTCAACTACTTCGTCACCGACCCGGCCCGCCAACTGGGGACGCTGGCCGCGACCGGCCTGCCGCCCGCCCCCGTCAAGGTGGCGGAGAAGGACTTCCCCGCGTCCACCGACCCCCGTGTCAGGCGCCAGTACCTGGCGCTCAGCTCGGGCGCGAACATCGGCTACACGACCTGGACCTTCTGGCCCCCCAAGTCGGACACCTACATCTACGAGCAGATGGAGAAGGTGCTCGTCGGCCAGCTCAGCCCGCAGGACTACTGCGCGGGCCTGGACAAGGTGTTCCAGGAGGAGCTGAAGGCCGGCCAGCGACCTCCCGTGCCCGCTCCGACGGGGGCGTGATCCATGGCCATCATGCAGGTCCACCGGTCCGCGGCGCCGGCCGCGCGGCCCGGCCACGCGGAGCGCCGCACCAGGCTGCGCCGGGCCGCCGTCGGATTCGCCTTCATGGCGCCGCTGCTGGTGGTGAACGTCGTCGTCATCGCCGCGCCGGGCGCGATGTCGATCTGGTACTCGTTCACCGACTGGACCGGGCTCGGCCCGGCGAGCTTCGTCGGCCTGGACAACTACACGAACCTGCTCGGCGATCCCGAGTTCCACAACGCGCTCCTGCACAACACGCTGTGGACGCTCTTCTTCCTCACGGTGCCCATGGCGATGGGGCTGTTCGGAGCGTTTCTCCTCTCCCACATCAGACGCTTCCAGATGCTCTTCCGCGTCGCCTACTTCATCCCGTACGTCGTCGCGACCGTCGTGTCCGGCTCGATCTGGGAGAGCCTGCTCAGTCCCGACCAGGGAATCGGCGACGGGCTGGCCGCGATCGGGCTGCCCTGGCTGAAGGACGTCAACTTCCTCGGAGATCCGGACCTGGCCCTGGGCACGGTCGCGTTCGTCAACACGTGGCAGTGGTGGGGCTTCCTCGTCGTGATCTTCCTGGCCTCGATGCAGGCGGTGAGCCCGCAGCTCTACGAGGCGGCCCGGCTCGACGGCGCGAACAGGTGGCGCGAGTTCTGGCACATCACGCTGCCCGGCATCAGGCCGACCCTGATGTTCCTGGGGCTGATGACCGTCATCTGGTCGTTCCTGATCTTCGACTACATCTACATCCTCACCCAGGGCGGCCCGGCGGGATCCACCGACGTGCTCGGCACCCTGCTCTACCGCAACGCCTTCGCCAACCTGCAAGCCGGCTACGCGGCGTCCATCGGCGTCGTCATGGCCCTGGTCAGCGTGATCGCGGTCTCCGGCTTCCTCTACCTGCGCCGCCGGGGGTGGGACATTTGACCACTTCGACCACTTCGACCGCTTTGACATCTCGGCCGGCGCGCGCCGGGGCACTGTCGCTCGGACGGTACGCGACGTACGGCGTCCTGCTGCTGCTCGCGCTCTTCGCCGTCGGCCCGATGCTGGTGTTCGGCTTCAACGCGCTGAAAACGCCGTCGGAGCTGGCCACCTCTCCGCTCGGCCTCCCCGCGGCCCCCCAGTGGCACAACTTCGCCGACGCCTGGCAGGAGGCCGCCATGGGCGTCGGGCTGGCCAACAGCGTCGTGGTGGTGATCTCCACCGCGCTCGGAGTGTGCGTGATCTCCGGGTGCGCGGCCTACGCCATGGGACGGCTGCGCGTGCCCGGCAGCAACTTCCTCATCTTCTACCTGCTGGTCACCTCGGCGCTGCCGATCCAGCTCTTCCTGGTGCCGCTGTTCTACCTGTGGACCAACCTCGGCCTTTACGACAACCTGCTCGGCCTGATCATCATCTACTGGGCGGTGTTCAGCCCGTTCGCCACGCTCCTCATCCGCTCGTACATGGTCGGACTGCCCAAGGAGTACGAGGAGGCCGCCAGACTCGACGGGGCGGGCGAGTGGAAGGTGTTCGCCCGCGTGGTGCTGCCGATGGTCTGGCCGGGCTTCCTGACGGCCGCGCTGATCGCGGGGCTGTCGGCATACAACGAGTTCTTGCTCGCCGTGACCTTCATCCAGAGCACGGACAAGATGCCCGTCTCCACCGCGTTCTTCGCGTTCAAGTCCGGCTACACGCAGGACTACACGCTCATCAGCGCCGGTGGCCTGATCATGGTCATCCCGGTGCTGGTCGCCTTCCTCCTGCTGCAGCGCCGGTTCATCGAGGGCTACATCTCGTCGGGGATGACGGGCTGAGCGGCGGTCAGTCGGGCGGTGGTGGGACGCGGTCGACCTCGGCGTGGGTGGCGGCGGCCTCGCTGTAGCGGTGCAGGGCCTCCAGGGCGGTGGCCAGGCAGCCGAGTGAGACGACCAGCGGCGCGCCGCCGACCGGGCGGGTGAGCGCCACCGCCTCCTCCGCCAGCGGCAGGGCCTCCGCCGCCCGGCCCCGCCCGAGCAGCAGCTTCGCGGCCGTGAGCAGGCATCGGGAGAGGAGCACCGTGTAGTCGCCCGGCGACCGCTGGGCCAGCGCCCGGCTCCGCGTGATCGCCTCGCTCGCGCTCTTGAGCGCCGCGCGGCCGCCCCAGCGGGGCCGGGTCACGGCGAACGCGAGCAGACCCTCGATGGCCTCCACGTCGTAGGTGCCTTTTCGGGTCCGGTCGTCCGGGC
The DNA here is from genome assembly GCF_039536965.1 of Nonomuraea antimicrobica. Classification (NCBI taxonomy): domain Bacteria; kingdom Bacillati; phylum Actinomycetota; class Actinomycetes; order Streptosporangiales; family Streptosporangiaceae; genus Nonomuraea; species Nonomuraea antimicrobica. The sequence continues at coordinate 7,789 of NZ_BAAAZP010000201.1, forward strand.
CTTTTCGGGTCACGGGAGCCTCCCCTCGGCGGTCCCAACCGCTTGTTTGGGGGGTGAGGGTACACCATGGCGAACCTTCTGTGTTCCCCGCGGTACGCAGCGTTTCGGATGCGCGATTGGTAGATCACGGTAAAGATGTGGGCATGGTGGAAGTCGCGGCCGAGCGCGGGAAGCAGCACTCCTCCCGCGTGTCGGAGGAGGGCGCCGGGTGGGCGTGCTCGCAGACGGGTACGTTCGCGCAGCTCAGGCCCAATGCCCGAGGATTCAGCTGGCTGAATTTACGAACGCTCTGGCTCTCTCGCAACGAGATCCTCGCGGGGTTGTTCGGTGATCCTTCCGGGGAGGTGCGGGCGCGGTGGGTGGCGGCCCAGGAAGCGCGCGGGATTGATCCGGAATTTCGCATCAAGCCAGCTATTGGGGGAAATTTCAGTTTTCTTCTGCTAGGCGATACCGGAGAAGGCGACGCCTCCCAGTACGCCGTCGTCCCCGGCCTGCTGAAACTGGGCGAACATACGTCCTTCGCCATCATCGCCAGCGACGTGATCTATCCCACGGGATCGGGCAACGACTACGGGGACAAGTTCTTCCGCCCGTACCAGGACTATGACGCCCCCATCTACGCGATCCCCGGCAACCACGACTGGTACGACGGACTGGGCGGGTTCATGCGGGTCTTCTGCGACGCGCCGCCACTCAGGCCGAAGCCGGACCGAGGGCTGCGCGGGCTGCTGTGGCGCAAGCCGGAGGCCATCGACGAGGCGCGGCTGGCCAAGGCGCGGGCGCTGCGCGGCAGGCCGTCGCAGCAGGCGGGCGGGCAGGCGGCGCAGCCGGGGCCGTACTGGGTGATCGAGAACGACAGCCTGCTCGTCGTGGGCGTCGACACCGGCATCAGGAACGTCATCGACAGGGCCCAGACCGCGTGGCTGCGCCGGGTGTCGCTCGATCCCCGGCCGAAGCTCCTCGTGACCGGCAAGCCCATCTACACCGGGAACGCGTACAAGCCGTCGCCGCTGGAGGAAGGCGGGACGATCGACGACATCGTGCGCGACCCGGCCCACCGGTACGTCGCGGCCATCGGCGGCGACGTGCACAACTACCAGCGCTATCCGGTCAAGGTGGGCGACCGGGTGATCCAGTACATCGTCTCGGGCGGCGGCGGGGCGTTCATGCACGCGACGCACACCATCCAGCGGGTGGACGTGGCGGGCGTGCACGAGGACGACTTCAAATGCTACCCGCTGCGCGGCGACTCGCTGTCGTTCTACAGCCAGCTCTACGCCAGACGGTTGCGGATGCGGTGGATCTACCTGACGCCGTCCGAGGCGCTGCGCATCATGTCGGAGCACATCAGGAACGAGCCCGCCAGGAACCCGGGGGCCGACGTCCGGATCACGCGCCGGATGCGGTGGGCGGCGCGGCTGCTCGGGGCCTGGCCGTGGCCGCTGCGGCTGCCGGTGGACAAGGTGTTCCACCGCTACCTGTCCGAGCTGTCCGACTGGGACACGCCGCCGTTCTTCAAGCAGTTCCTGCACGCCACGGTGACGCCGGACGAGTTGACCCTGCGCTGCTTCGCGGCCACCGGCTGCCTGGGGCAGGAGCTGGAGCCGCCGCTGGAGGACGAGGTGCGCATCAGCCTGGCGCCCTGAACCGACGGCCGGGTGACGACGCGCGCCGTCACCCCGGGGCCCTGACCGACGGTTCTGTCGGTGGCGTTTGGCACTCTTGACCACGTGTACGTGGTGGTCGCTGGAGAGACGGTGCTGCCGGTCGGGGGCACCGCGCGCCGTCCCGCCGACCTGGGCGCGGCGGTGCGCGAGCTGGAGGCGGCCGAGCGGCCGCGGTGGGTGTGGGCCGACGCGCGCGAGACGTACCCGCCGCTGCTGGAGCGGGGCGTACGCGTCGCGCGCTGCCACGACCTCGCGCTCACCGAGGGCCTGCTGCTGGCCTACGAGGGCCGCTACGGCGAGCCCCGCTCGGCGCGGGCC
>NZ_BAAAZP010000202.1:0-30835 GCF_039536965.1 Nonomuraea antimicrobica
CAACCCAACGAAGCCCTAGCAATCAACCGCTGAGGTCTCCATCAAAGCCGGGGCGGTTCAGAGTTCTACATCGTCAATCTGAAGACAGGGGTCATCAGATGGGCCGATTACCGGGCGGCCGAGATCTGGGGAACAGAAGGAAAGCACATCAAAAGGCAGGCATACGCACGGGACTTCGTGCCCAAGCCGGTCGCAGAACGCCCCGTACCGGCCCCGGACCGCAAGCGTTGCCTCTAATCCGGCGCCCGCAGACAGGAAACGCGTATCCGGGCCGGGTCAGGGCTCAAGCATCTGAAGCTTGCGTGATCTCAGGGGCAGCCATCGCCGCCCCTGAGTGTCGCAGTCGGGGGAAGCTGTCCGAGCGCCACGATCGGTACGCCGTCACTACTCCCGCGGGTCCAACACCTCCAGGTTGTACCTCCGCACCTGCAGCGGGGCGGCAGCGGCGAGGACGACCTGCGGAGCTTTGACCATGCACTTCGGATACTTCCATGAGCGACACCGACGCAATCGTTATCTTGGGTTCTTGACCTCTTCTCGCAGGTCAGAGCGAGATGATCTTGTCAGGCATGTCAGGCACGTTGACTGGCCTTGAAGGCATGTTGCATCGAAGGCGTGCCGGGTGTTCGGGCCGAACTCGCCATCACTTGCCCTGATCTTGGCTGGATCTGTGTGTTGAGCGCGGAGATATCTCCGCGCCGGGAGCCCCCATTGTCCGCGTCAGTCCACCCGGCCCCAGATGCCCAGCAGGTCCTTGCCTGGGCGGAAGCCGTGCGCCTGCGCCATGTGCGCCGCCTCCTCGAACCCCTGGGCCAGAGCCGACGGCATGTGCGCGTCGCTCCCGAACGTCACCGCCTGCCCGCCCTCCTCGCGCCACCAGCGCAAAATGGTCGAGTGCAGCGGCAGGCGCGTGCTGATCTCCAGGGCTCTGCCCGACTCCGCCGTCACGCGCAGCGCGTGCCGAAACTCCTCCTCGAACTCCAGCAGATCGAACGGCCCGGCCTGCTCCGCCGGCCAGTAACGGATCGGATAGTCGATGTGCGCCAGCACCGTGAACACCTCGCTCTCCATCAGCCGGGGAATCTCCGCCAGATACTCACGCATGACTTCCGCCGCGGGTCTCCGCGCGAACTGCCCCGGAGGCTCGGTGAACCTGTCCCCGATCGGGAGGCAGTGCAGCGACCCGATCAGCCGATCGAACGGCCCGACCGCGAGCAGCTTCGCGATCTCCTCGGCATGCCAGTGCGGCTCCCCCAGCTCCATGCCACTCAGGATCCGCAACTCGGGGAAGCGCTCCCGACACCTTTCGATCGCCTCCAGGTATCCGGCCGCGTCGAACCGCGGCGGCGTCAGCTCGCCATCCGGCGAGCACATGGTCGCCAGATGGTCATCCGGGTGCAACACGTCGAGGTTGACCATCCACACCGTGTGGTCGACGTGCTCCGTGAAGGCGATCGCGGGCAGGCCGAGTTCCACTGCCTTCTCACAGGTGCGCTCCATCGAGCCCAGCGGCGCGTCCCAGGACCACTCGCTGTGCACGTGACTGTCCGCAGGCAACAACATGAAGCTCACCTCTCGTCGACCGCAAGATCACCGCACAGCGTACGCGGGTGGCGACGAGGGCCAGGGGCTGGGCGATGGCATATCGTACGCAATTCCCGACAAAGACGCCCTCGACAGGATTCTCTACTTCACGAAGTGGCGCTCATCGAGCACTGACACGACATCTACGCATCCATTGACATCCTCTCCGTGCCCAACACTGCGAATGGTGGAGAGGATCGGCCCCAGTCAAGATCAGAAGTTGTTCAACGCCCACTGAAGATCCCCGCGACGGCAGCTCAGTGGATAAGCTGAATTATCCGCTGAGAGCGGCCAGGATCTCAGTGGATAATGACGCCGCCGGGCCCGTGAATGCCGGGGCGGAACTCAGCGGATAATAGGGAGCGGGTCAGTTTATGGCGGATCCAGGCCGGCGCCGGACCGGGCAACCCGAGGTTGACGCGCTTCTGGAACGGGCGGACGCCGCGCATCAAGCGGTGAACGAGATCGTGACGATCAACCAAGCCGAGAGCATCGTCTCCGGCGTCCGGGTAGCCGACCTCGTCGCTGAGCACCAGGCGCTACACGAGCGGTACGAGCAGGCGGAATCCGAGCTGGCCGCCGCCACAGCCACTGGCGATCCGGCCCGGATCGCCAGTTCCCGCCAAGCTCGCGATGCGGCTAGCGCCATCGGTGACCGTGCCGGTCGCGCCTTGCGCCGCGAGATGGCGGGGCTGGCGGAGGCGGGGTTTGAGCGCAACGGCGCGCTGCTGGCCCAGGTGTGCACCGCCTGGAGCGCCGAGGACGCCGCCCACGCGGCGCTCGCCGGCCGATCGCAGGGGTTGCCGCCGCTCCTGGATGGGGTCGACGGCGCTCCCGACGACGAAGGGCACGGGCCGGAAGCGAGCGGCCGGTGAGCGCCGAGGTCGTGGCGCTGCACCCCGGTGCCGGCGACGTCGCGGCCGCCGCCGACCGGGCGCTGAGCACCCTGCACCATCACCTCGATCGGTGCAAGCTGTCGGCCAACACGGTCAAGGCCTACAAGCGGCAGGCCGCCGCCTACGTGAGGTGGCTGGCCGCCCCCGGAGCCGGGCACGACGACGCCTTCGCCGACATCGTCGGCGCCGAGGCGGCGGTAACCGCCTGGCGCCGGAGCCGGATCGAGGAGCGGGCTGCGCCCAACACCATCAACCAGGGGATCGCCGCGCTCACCCTCATGTACGCCCAAATGGGGCTGCGCATCGACGTCAAACGGGCCACCGTGCCCAAGCCGGGAGAACCCGACGCCCTCACCAGCGCCGAGCAGGGCGCCGTAGAACGCGCCGCCGCCCGCCGCGGCGCCCGCGACGCGGCGATCATCGCGGTTCTGCTGTATGCCGGAGCCCGCGAGGAGGAGTGCGGCCGGCTGGAGGCCGACGACATCGCGATCACCGCCCGCACCGGCACGATCCGCCTGCACGGCAAGGGCGACCAGTTCCGCACCATCCCGATCCCACCGGGCGCCAGGGACCGACTCTCCGCCTGGCTCGACCTCCGCGGCCGCCAACCCGGCCCGCTGTGGACCGGCCAGCGTGGAGCCCTGACCATCTCCGGGATCGTCCAGGTCGTCCTGGCCGTCGGCGACGACGCCAAGCTCCCCGGCCTGCGCCCCCATCGACTCCGCCACACCTACGCCACCCGGCTGCGTGAGGGCGGCGCCGACGTCGCTCAGGTCCAGGCCCTGCTCGGTCACGCCTCCCTCGACACCTCGGCCCGGTACTTCCGGGCGGGCACTGCCGAGCAAGCGGCCGTCGTCGACCGCGTCTTCACATTGAGCGGCTCACCTGTCTTGGCCTGCCAGTAGGAGTGGAACGGCGAACCGGGTTTAGTGTCACATCGGTTGACGCTGTGCGGGATGATGATCGGCGGCGGCCCCGCCGTGATCTCTGGCAGGAGTCTCTGACCAGCTGATATCTCTACAGGAGAGGGTGCTTGATGGCCCTGCCGACGATGACGGCGGAGCAGCGTGCGCAGGCGTTGGCGAAGGCGGCCCAGGCGCGTACGGCGAGTCGTGCGCTGTTGGCGGAGGTGGCCTCCGGCGCGGTGAGTGTGGCGGAGGTGTTTGAGCGCAGCGGGCAGGATCTGGTCGGCAGGACACGGGTGGTTCAGGTCCTGCGGGCCGTTCCCGGGTATGGGCCGGCCCGGGTCGCGGCGTTGATGGCCACCTCCGGGGTGCAGGAGAAACAGCGTGTTGGCGCGCTGAACGACCAGCAGCGCGAGCGACTCTTGCGCGCTTGGATCAGCTGACGGCGCCGGGGTTGATCGTGTGCACTATCGGAGCTCCGCGTTCGGGTGAGGTTGCCTCTGCAGGCGATGGCGAAGTTCTGCCTCCTGCGCCGTCAGCGGCTGGCCCGGGCGTCGGATGCGGGCCGGGCGGGGTCGGGGAATGTCTTCGCCTTGCCGGAGGGCGAAGTCGGCGTGGGCCGCCTCGACGGCTTCGGGGTAGGCCTGCTGCTTGGCGTGTTCGGCGAGTGCGCGGTAGATGCTGGCCGCGCTGGGGTTGCGGCCCTTGCGCTTGCCGGTGGGAATGATCAGGTCACCTCGGATGGATTCCACTGTCTCGCCGGTGGCGCGGCGGCGGAGCACGGTGTGCAGCATGTCGTCGGTGATGACCGGGGGCCGGCCGCCGTGGTTGCCGTTGCGGGCTGCCGCATCGAGTCCTTCCAGGGTGGCCTCGCGGATGGCCTCGCGTTCGGTCTCGGCCATCGCGGCGAAGAACGCGAACAGCATCCGGCCCGGCCCGGACGGATCGTAGATCCCGGCCAGCGGCCCGGCGAGCATCTCCAGGACCAGGCCGTGTGCGGCCAGGTGGTCGGCCAGCGCGGTCAGCTCGGCGGCGTCGCGGCCCAGCCGCTTCATCTCATACACCGTCAGGATGACCCGGCAGTGCGGGGCATGCGCCTTGATCTGCCGGGCCAGCGTGAGCGCCGCCTCAAACTGCGGACGCACCTTCACCCGGGTCGAGATCTTCTCGGAGAAGATTTTCTCGCGACCGATCCCGTGCGCGGCCAACGCGTCCAACTGCGACTGCAGCTCCTGGGTGAGCGCGGAGCAGCGGGCGTAGCCGATCCGGATGTCGGCTGAGGTCCCATCGTCATTGAGCGGGGCGGGCGGTGGCGTGCGGGGACGCCACGGCTGGCCCGGGTTCCGGTCGGCCGGGGTGATCACCCGCAACAGCTTCGCCAGCCGGAGTACTTTCGTGAACCGGCCGGTGTGGTAGGTGCCTGCTACCGCGCCCGAGCGTGACCGGCACGGCGAACCCGCCGCGACGGCGCATCGCGGGCATGGGTGACGCTCGACCTCATCAGCGTCACGGGTGTGTTCCTCGCCGATAGCGGACAGCGAGGTGGATTCGGTGCGTTCGGGGGGGTCCGGGGCCTCGGCCATGCCCCAGATCTTCTCACAAACATTTCCCAGAATCCGGCGATCCGCTGACTTGCATGAGAACGAGTTCTGAGAAGAAATCAGCTTCTCTGGCGATCACAACCAGCCCTGCGAAGCCTGCTGGTGATCTTCTCTGGCAATCGAGGGTTTCTGAGAATCAAGCCTGGTCCTTTTCTGGGCATTTGATGGGCAAGTCCAATGGAGACCGATCTGGTTAAGCGGTCGAGCGGGTCGTGGCCGCCTTCCCGGACCTGGCCGACGAGTTAGCGTCGGTGCTGCGCCTACCAGGCCGGACGCGCCGAGTAGGGCATCAAGCCGTGGGGTAGGGCTCAAGCCGTCGTGCAGAGGACGGCTTCGACGGTTTTGATCATCGCGGGGACAATGGCGTTGTCGTCGACGGTGCTCCGCGTGATGGAGATGGCGAACTGCTGCCGGCCGTCGGCCGAGGAGAAGGTCAGTGTGGTGAGGCCGGGCGCCGAGCCGCCGAGCATCTGGCCTTTCAGCTTTCCTCCGCACAGACCCGTGCCCTGCTGCGCGCTGCCACCGGTGAGGACCGCCTGCAGCGACGGCGGCAGCAGTTTGCCCTGGTCGAAGGCCCGCCGGAAGGTGCTGATGTCATGCGTGGTCGAGACGACGCCGCCGGCGCCGTTGCCCCAGCTGGCGTTGAAGCGGTGCACGTCGCGCAGAGCGCCGGTGGAGTCGGGGTAGTAGCCGTGCCCGTGCGGGCCCGTGATGCTCTCCGGAGGCTTGGTGACCTGGTATGTCTCGGTCATGCCGAGCAGGCGGAAGAGACGCCGGTCGAGCTCGCGGGCCAGGGTGTGCCCGGTCACCTTCTCGATGATCATGCCGATGAGGGTGTAGTTGGTGTTGGAGTAGGTGTACGTCTCGCCCGGCTCGCCGGTGCGCGGCCGGCCCCGCGTCATCTTCACGATGTCGATGGGCCGGTGGTAGGTGGTGAAGTCGAAGACGTCGAACGCCGGTTCGGTCGAGCCGCTCTGGTGGAACCAGTCGGGGATGCCGGAGGTGTGCTGGACCAGCTGCTGGACGATGATCTCGCTGGCCCGTTCCACCAGCCCGTCGGCGGCCACCTCGGGCAGCAGGTCGGCGAGCTTGTCATCCAGGCTAAGCCTGCCCTCCTCGACGAGTTGGAGGAGCACGGTGGCCACCATCGTCTTGGATTGCGAGCCGATGCGGAACCGGGAGCCCGCTGGGATCGTGCCGCCCTTGCCGTTGAGCAGCCGCGACCCGGCGGTGCCACGGCCGGCGGGCTTGCCGTCCATGTACGCGCCGCCGATGGTGCCCACCACGCCGGGCGTCTTGGCCAGGGTCTCCATGGCTCGCTGGACGTCACCGATTGTGGTGGCGCCGGCGGCCGTCGCAGGCGAGGCGGTGGCCAGCAGCAAGGCTGCCACGGTCGCGGCGGCAACGGATATGTGCTTCAACGACAACAACTCCTTCGAGGGGACGAAAAGGGTCAGGAAGGCGCGCGGGCGGGTCACGTGATGCCGTCTCGGCGATGGGCGCCACAGAGGTGTCGTAGTTGCCGAGGACCACCACCGTCCAGTCGGCGTCGGGGTAGGTGTCGAGGTGGTTGGCGGCGCCCGCGGACCTGCCCGAGTGGCCGAGAGGTGCCGGCCGTTCACGATGGCGTCCATGAAGCCGTAGCCGTAGAACAGCTGCCGGCGGATGGGGCCCGGCTGTTCCGAAGACGGCATGATCCTTTTTCCGTCGGTGGAGAGGCCGGCGTAGGCGAAATGAGCAGCGCGCCTTCGCGCAGGGCGCGCGAATGGGAAGCAGGGGCTGGCGGTGAAGCCGACCCGATGGGCTGGACGGTTGGGTGGCGTATGGGCGCGCGATCGTCCGGTCGGCCGTCACCTGCGTTTCACTCAGCCGGGGCTGCCCCGTCCTCGTAGGCCGAGTCGATCGTTATAAAGAACGCCACGGATCCGGCGCGCATAAGTTCACAATCCTCCAGCCGCACGTGGCGATCATGATCTGATCACGCTCGCCACGTGCGGCTGAGGTGATCACTTCGTGGGGCAGAACAGCGATTTGAGGGCGTTGGTGATGCGCGGCGGCACGGCGCCGCGCTCGGCGTCGTCCATGGCCAGGGTCAGGGACACGGCGAACTGCAGGCGGCCGTCGGAGGAGGTGAGGGTCGCGGCGGTGAAGCCGGGGGCGCTGCCCCCGCCACCCGGGGCGAACTCGGGCTTGCCGGCGCACGGGCCGCCCGGAGGCAGCGGCGGCATGCCGGGCGGCGGGTCGGTGATTACTTTGGTCAGGGACGCCGGCAGTATCTTGCCCTGGCGGAAGGCGCGCTGGAAGACGCTCATCTCACGCGCGGTGGAGATCACGCCGCCCGCGCCGAGCATGGTGGTGGCGTTGATCTTGTCGACATCGCGCATCGTGCCCGTCGCGTCCGGGGCGTAGCCATGGCCGTGCGGGCCCTTGATGCCCTCGGACGCCTTCGTGGGCAGATAGGTCTGGCGCATGCCGAGCGGGGCGAAGAGTCTCCGGTTGAGTTCGGCCGCCAGTGACCTTCCGGACAGTTTTTCGACGATCATGCCGAGCAGGATGTAGTTGGTGTTGGAGTAGTTGAAGGTCCCGACCTCCACGGGCCGGGCGTTCTTGCGCGAGGCCGCCAGCAGGTCGGCCGGGCGGTAGTTACGGGTGGGGTCGGAAGTGTCCGGGCCGATGTAGTCGGGGATGCCCGAGGTCAGCTGGATCAGATTGCGTACCGTGATCTCGTCGGCCCGCTCCACCAGGTCCTTCTCCGCCACCTCCGGCAGGACCGCGCTCAGTTTGTCCTCCAGGCGCAGCTTGCCTTCCTTGACCAGCTGCAGCGCCACGGCGGCGGTCATGGTCTTGGTCTGCGAGCCGATCCGGTAGCGGGCGGTCGACGGGATCGCGCCGCCCTTGCCGTCGAGCAGGCGGGACCCGGCCGATCCCCTCCCGACCCGCTTGCCGTCCACGTACACCTCGCCGATGGCGCCCACCACGTGGCCCGTCTTCACCAAGTCTTCCATCGCCTTCTGCACGTCCCCGACCTTGACGGGAGCGGCGGAGGTGGAGGCGGTGGCGGGCGGGGCCGCGCTCAAGACCAGCGCCGCGCACGCCAGCGAGGCTGCGCCAGTGAACGTCGCTCGACGCAGAATCATGAAATCTCCCTCATCTGGGTCCGAATACTCGGCTGTCGAGCCACAAGCTCTAACGAGGGCCGTGTTTCCTCGGCGTTTCCGCGCAGGGCCAGGTGGCTCTGCACACAGCCAGAGCACAGGCGCGGACTTCGGACACGCGGTGCAACCCGACCGTCCTGAGCTGGACAACGTTGATCATGACCGGCGTGCGACTGACACAGTTCAGCACGTAATCGGTCACGTTGATCATCTGGCCTGGCCGCTGCTGATATCCGAGGGCGGCCCCACCGCGCTGTGCGAGGTGGGGCCGCCCTGGCATGCCTGGAGGCCCCTATGCCCGTCAGTTTCCTGTCCGCCGAGCAACGCAGCCGATACGGCGTCTTCAACGCAGTCCCCGACATCGCCCAGTTGGGCGCCTTCTTCCACCTGGATGCCGATGACCGGCGCCGGGCGATGGCCGCCAACGGCGCGCGCAACCAGCTCGGCTGGTCCGTGCAACTGGGCACCGCACGGTTCTTGAACTGCTTCCTCGACGATCCCGAGGACGTTCCCGCCGCAGTGGTCGACTACGTCGCCGAGCAGCTCGGCCTGCAGGCGGCCGACCTGAAGGGGTACGGCGAGAAGGAAGCGCGTTGGGCTCATCAGGAGCAGATCCGCACCGGTTACGGCTACACCGCCTTCGCAAGCGAGCAGTGGTTCGCGCTGGCCTGCTGGCTCTACAAACGGGCCTGGACCACAGGCGAGCGCCCGATCGTGCTGTTCGACCTGGCCACCCACCGCCTGGTGGAGGCCAAGATCCTGCTGCCCGGCGTCACCACCCTGGAACGGATGATCGCCGCGCTGCGCGAGCGCGTCGCCGCCCGTCAGTACGCGCTGCTGGCCGCCGCCCCCAGCCCGAACCAGGCCGTCGTGCTGGAGAACCTGGTCAAGGTCGAGGAGGGCCGGCGCGTGTCCCGGCTGGACCGATTGCGCAAAAGCCCCACCGACGTCAGCGGCACCGGCCTGGTCAAGGCCCTGGATCGGCATGTGGAACTGCGCGACCTGGGCGGGGCCGGCTGGGACCTGAGCGCGGTGCCGCCCGGCAAGATCGCCGCGCTGGCCCGCTTCGCCCACGCCGCCCGCGCCCAGGCCGTCGCCGAACTGGCCGGCGACCGCAAACTCGCCACCCTGGTGGCCTTCGCCGCGACCATGGCCCCCCAGTCGGCCGACGACGCGGTCGAGGTGTTCGACCTGGCGGTCGGCGACCTGCTGCGCACCTCGGCGTTCAAAGCGACCAAGGAGCGGATGCGCACCCTCAAGGACCTCGACACCGCGGCGATCGTGCTGCGTGAGGTGTGGCTGAAGATCTGCTCCGTCGCCGAGATCCCCGACGGCGACATCCGCGCCGCCCTCGACGAGATGGATTTGGCCGCCATCGGTGCCGCCGCCGACGTCATCGGCGACATCGCCCGCGAACCGGATGAGGACTTCCAACAAGAACTGCTGGATCGCTACGCCACCATCCGCCGCTTCCTGCCCAAGCTGCTCAAGCACCTCGACTTCGACGCCGGCGCCGCCGAGGTCGCCGGTCAGGGTGTGCGGCGCGGCCATGAGGTGCTGCAGGCGCTGGACTTCCTCAAAGCGATCGAGCGCCGCCGCACCGACATCGACCCCCGTGAGGTTCCCGCGGGCGTGCTGTCCTCAGCCTGGCACCGGCGCGTCTTCCCCAAGCGCGGCGAGCACGCGGGGCACCTTCAACCGACACGCCTACACCGTGGCGGCCGTCGAGCGGCTGCGCGAATCGCTGCGCCGCCACGAGGTGTTCGTGCCGGGCCTGCGCAAGTGGGGCGACCCCACCGCCGGACTGCTGAAGGGCGCCGAGTGGGAGCGGGCCCGCCCCCGCATCTGCGATGAGCTGAACCTGTCCCCACAGCCCGGCACCGACGTGGAGCGGTGGGCCGGCACGCTGGACTTCGCCTACCGTCAACTGGCCGCCGGCCTGTCCGGCGAGGAAGACGGTCGCAACGACTGGGTCCGCCTGGCCAAGAACGAAGACGGCAAGGACCACCTGGTGCTCACCAGCCTGGACCGCCTGGATGAGCCCGCCTCCCTGACCGCGCTGCGCGCCGACATCGACGCCCGCATGCCCATCGTGGACCTGCCCGAAGCCCTGCTGGAGGTGCACTCCTGGACCGGCTGCCTGGACCACTTCACCCACGTCTCCGGCGACGTGCCCTCCCGCAAACAGGACATGACCACCTCGATCGCCGCTGTCCTGGTCAGCCAAGCGATGAACGTCGGCATGCGGCCGATGGCCGCCGAAGGCGAACCCGCCCTCGCCCTGGACCGGCTGTACTGGGTGGAACAGAACTACCTGCGTGCCGCCACCCTGACCGCCGCCAACGCCGCCCTGGTCGACCACCACTCCGGCCTGGAACTGGCCCAAGCCTGGGGCGGCGGCGAACTCGCCTCCGCCGACGGGCTCCGGTTCGTGGTCCCGGTCAAAACCATCAACTCCGGACCCAACACTGCTGCGCCGCCGGGTCAACACCCAGCTCAATCGTCAAGAATCCCGCCACACCCTGGCCCGCAGGATCTTCCACGGCCAAAAAGGCGAACTCCGGCAGAAATACAAAGAAGGCCAGGAAGACCAACTCGGCGCACTGGGATTTATGACCAACGTCTGCATTCTGTGGAACACCGTCTACACGGCCCGGGCCCTGGAAGAAATGCGAGCCGAGGGTAAGAAGATCTCCGCCGCCGACATCGCCCGACTCTCACCCCTGGGCTTTGAGCACTTCAACATGCTCGGCCGCTACAATTTCTCCCTGCCCGAGCTGGTCCGCGACGGACAGCTGAGGCCGCTGCGCACACCCCCGCCCGCCGAGTAACCCCTCGCGGTCAGCGCGCCGGATGCTCCCGGGCCGCAACGCCCTCCGCGAGCATCCGGCGTACCTGCTCATGCGAGATCCCGGCACTCGTACCAATCTTGCGCAGGCCCCACCCCTCACCCCGCGCGTCCGCCATCGCCACCATCAACGCCGCACCGGTCACCTCCTCCAGCACCGCGCGCAGCTCCGACAGCCGCCGCAGCCGTACCGCAGGCGCGAGATCAACGATCTCCCGGCAAAAACGATCAACATCAGCACGCAGGAACGCCACACCCTCAGAATCCGCCATCAGGCAAGCCTGCCCTGGTCAGACCTACAGTGTCAACAGATGTGACACCAAGCCTGGTTGGCCGTTCCGCTCCTACTGGCAGGCCGTATTGGACCGCTGGACGGCGGTAGGTCCGCTGGCGTCAGCCCGCTACCGCCACTGACCGATTGGTTGCTGCTCAGGGCCCTTCACCCCCTTGCAGGTGCTGCTGGCGCTGCAGTTCTCCCACATCGGCGGCGGCTGGACCGGGGCGGCGGTCGGTGTGATCAACGGGTTCGGCGCACTGTTCGTGTTCGTGGTGAACGTGCAGGCCGGCCGGGGCGGAGCCCGGTTGGGTCGACGCGGCACCTGGATCCTCGCCGGTGCTTCCGCTGTTGCGCTCGCCGTGTTGGCGCTCATGTTCACGACCCGGATGTGGCTGATCGCGGTCATCTGGTGGGCCACGTAGACCCTGTTGAACTTCCACTTGGCGGCCATGGGCGCGTTGTTCTTCAACCAGCCGTCTGGCGAGGGCTGGTCTCCGGCGCCGTCGGGCTCATCGCCGCGGTCGGGTGGCTCCTGGGTATCTCGGTCACCGGCAGCGGCTTGTCGTCGGCAGGGCAGTGGGGCACGGTCGCCGGCGTCTGGGTGACCCTCGGAGCCGTCGCCGTCCTCCTCCTGCTGCTGCACGACCCGGACCGGCGGGCCGCCGGGGGAGTGGATCTGCGGCCGGCGGCGCTGCGGAAAGCGCTCCGGCGCATTCCGTGGCGTCATCCGGCCTTCGGCTGGGTGTGGTTGGTGCGGTTACTGATCATCTGCGCCTACGCGGGCGGCACGTATGGCGCCTTCGTCGCGCGCCCGTTCGGCGCGGCCTCGGAGAAGGCCGGTGATGTCGTTGCGGTGATGTCGACGTTCACCGTCGCACTGTTCGCGAGCGCGATCGTCGGCCCGGTCTCCTTCCGGGTCCGGCGGCGCGAACCGTTCGTCATCGCCACGGGGGTCACCGCCGCGGGAATCGCAGCCGTTGGCGTGCTCGAACTCATGACGACCGCTTCCATACCGGGAGGCGTGTACGTGGCGGCAGGCGTGCTCGTCGTCGGCCTGGCGATGTTCATCTCAATCGACACCGCGAGGTGCGTCCGCATGCCGCGCAGCAGCGACTACGCGGGCAAAAAATCTCGGGATCGTCAAACCGGCCAGCACACTTTCGCGGCCCGTCGTGCCGTTCGTCGCCCCAGTCCTGGTCAGCCTCGGCGGACACCTGGCCATCAACGGCACCCTCGCCGTCCTCGCCCTCGGCAGCCGCTCTCACGCCGATCCGGCCGACGGCGATCCATCCTCAGAGGGCGTTGCGTGAGTTGATATCCAGCCAGAGCAGCGTGACCACGGCGTAGTCGCCGGGGAAGTGCCCGCGGGCCTTGGCGACCTTGCGCAGCGCCGGATCATGCTTGCCATAGCCTAGATGCGCCGACTCGGCCTTCAGAGAACGCTCCAGCAGGTCGCGGTCCAAGTCGTTGACAGTCTCCAGCTTGGAGGGCTGCTTGGCCAGCAGCTCGAGTGACCCGCAGAACGGCTCGAGGCAACAAGATCCCAACCCCTGGATGGTCCTACCGCACGGCAGTTCGGCGAGCGGCCTGGGGAAACGGGCCGGGAGCAACCTACCCCGGCACCGCGCCCCAGACCGACTCAACAGTCAACAACTCATGTCTGAGCCGCCGCCTCAGATCGATCTGCAGGTCAAGCGCCCTGCGACGGCTTTTGAAAGCGGTACACCTGCCACCTGCCGACGCAACACCGCGAGCTGATGACGCGGGAGCAGGACCTCCGTGTCCTTCGACTGCTACGAGCAAGCCAACAGCACCAGCCAACCCGCGAGCCGGACGAAGATCAGATAAAGCAGATGCAGCGGCGTGAACGGCGATCATGCCCACCACACCACAAAGCAGCCAACCGCAGGTCAACTCCAACGGCCGAGTTTCTGGCTCCCACAGGCGTGGCACCACGGCAGCTTCAACGCCGAGCTCGGGATCGGTCCGGAGAACCACGACGCCCACCTCCGCCAATTGCCGAATCTGCGCGGCTGTGACGGCTGATCCATCGTGTTACGCGTCGGAGAGCGAAGCCGCGTCGGCTTCGGTGAAGGTGATGGCTCCGGCCCGCAACGCGGCGATGCAGCCGCCGTCGACCAGCAGGTCGGTGCCGGTGATGAACGCCGAATCCGGGCCGAACAGGAAGGCGGTCACTGCGGCGATGTCGCCGGGAATGCCGAGGCGCTGCAGGCTGGAGCCGTCGAGCATCGTGCGCATCACCGTGCCCTGAGGAGCCTAACTGGATCTCCCGGTCCTCGGGCAGAGCAGGCGCGACAACTTGGCCAAGCAGCCACAGCGCCACGAGTGCCCTGCCCTGGCCCCGTACGTCACAGCCCGTCCTCGGCGGTCGCAGTCCCAGCACGGAGCGAATGATCTGGGAGGCGAGCACGGCACGGTAGGCATCCTCGGCTCCGGCCCGTCCCCACAATGCCAGGCCTCAGCAAGGAGCGGGAGACCCACACCAGCCTGCGGAGGCCGTCATCTGAGGCTTAGCTCCGGCGGGCCGTGCGGCTCGCTGACTGCCCACTCAGCCGGGCCCAGCGTCTCCAGGGCCTCCGGCGGGAACGAGTGATCGTCCTCGTCCTCCGGGTCGGGGCCCGAACTTCGGGTCCAGCCGAGATACGGTCAGAACCGGCCATGGGTTGATCTTGAAGCCACTGACCTGGGCGAAGTGGGAATCGCCAGTACAGCGGTACGTTTTGCGCGTACTCCGGCCGCCCCCGGGAAGGCGCGAGACGACCGTGGTCCCCGATCGCCGGTGAATGTCAGAGCTTGATGCGGGCTGCGACTGCCAGGTGGTCGCTGCCGGTGGCGGGCAGGGTCCAGGTGGTGACGGGAGTCGCCGCGCGGGTCATGACGTGGTCGATCCGGGCTATGGGGAAGGCAGCGGGCCAGTTGAAGCCGAAACCCTCCTCCGCCGGGGTCATCCGGGAGGTGACTGGAGCCAGGCCTCGGTCATCGAGGGTGCTGTTGAAGTCGCCCAGCAGAACGATCCTGTCCAGCTCTTCCGCGGCGATGGCCGCGCCCAGTGCGGCAGCGCTCTCGTCCCGCCAGCCGGTGCCGAAGCCGTCCGGCAGTCGGATACGGACCGAGGGCAGGTGAGCGACGTACACGGCCACGTCACCGGAGGGCGTCCGCACGGTGGACCGCAGCCCTCGGCTCCAGTCTCCTGTGACCTCCACGGGCCTGATGTCCACTGGCCGAGAGTCCGCAAGGGGATACCTGGACCAGAGCCCGACAGTGCCCACGACCGTGTGGTGGGGATGGCCGGGCGCGAGGGCGGCCTCGTAGACGGGCAGGGCGTCAGGCGTCAACTCCTCCAAAGCGATGAGGTCGGCTCCGGCCTGGGCCAGGGCTCGCGCGGTTCCTTCGGGATCGGGGTTCTCGTCGTTGACGTTGTGCTGGAGCACGGTCAGGTCGTGAGCCGTTCCCCGATCAGCGGGTAACAGCCGCTCACCGAAGAGTGCGGCCCAGAGCGCTGCGGACAGCACCAGGGACACCATCGCCGTGGCCGAGCGACGCAGCAGTGCCAGGATCATCAGCACGGGAACGGCCAGGCCACCCCAGGGCAGAAAGGTCTCCAGCAGGCTACCGAGATTGCCCACGGTATTGGGTACGACGCCCGGGAACGCCAGCAGCAGCGCCACCAGCACCGCGACCGCCGCGAGGACCCGCCCACGCGTCCAGGACCAGGACGTCCGGCCTGGCACGTCCGCCTCGCCCCGACGCCACCGGCCGATGCGACGAGGGCGCTTCCCCGCAGCGCGAACCTTCCGATCTTCGATGCTCATACGCCCGACCGTACGGGTCACTCTCTGTCCTTGTGCACCGCCCGGCCAGGGGCCAGGTGATGGTAAGCAGTTCGCCGGGCGGACCGACGGTTCGCGGGCTCTTGGGGTGCGGCCGGAAACATGAGTCCAGCCGAGACACGGCGAGAAGCGGCCAGCAGTCGATCCCGGTCCGTAATCCCGGAAGTGGATCCGGGTGCCTCCGAGATCCTGGACCGCGGAATCTCGGAAGTCCGCCCTGCGAGGAGGCTTCCGAGATTGACTCATCTCGGAAGTGGACGCGGAGCTCAGCCGTGCTGGCGATGCGCACTTCGCCCAGGGCAGTGGCTTCAAGATCAACCCATGGCCGGTTCTGACCGTATCTCGACTGGACCCGATCGCCCTGCAGCATGTCCAAGGCTGGTCGGCGTGGTCAGACGGCGGCCTTGATCAGTGCGGTTGCGGCCGTCTCGATGTCGGCGGGCGTGCTCCAGCGGCCCAGGGACAGCCGGACCGCGGCGAGGGCCCGATCGGCGTCCAGGCCCATCGCGGTCAGCACCGGCGAGGGGGTGTGGGTGCCGCTGTGGCAGGCCGACCCGGTGGAGGCCGCGAGCTGCGGTGTCGCCGCGAGGAGCTCGTGCCCGAGGACGCCGTCGATGCTGACGTTCAGCGTGTTAGGCAGCCGCCGCTGCAGGGGGCCGTTGAGGTGCACCCGGCCGGGCAGGCCGTCGGCCAGCTTCTTGTGGAGGTCGTCGCGCAGGGCGGTCAGGCGGGCGGGTTCTCCGTCGGCCAGATCGCGGGCGGCCAGATCCGCGGCGGTGCCGAGCGCGGCGGTCAGGGCGACGTTCTCGGTGCCGGCGCGCAGACCGCGCTCCTGGCCACCGCCGTAGACGACCGGCTCCAAGGCCACGCCCTCGCGGACGAACAAAGCGGCGATGCCCTTGGGCGCGTACATCTTGTGCCCGACCACGGTCAGCAGGTCCACGCCCAGCGCCTCGACGTCCACGGCGATCTTCCCCACGGCCTGCGCGGCGTCGCAGTGCAGCATCGCCCCCCGGGCGTGGGCGAGCGCTGCGAGGTCGGGAAGCGGCTGCAGGGCACCGGTCTCGTTGTTGGCCGCCATCACCGACACCAGGACCGTCTCGTCATCCAGTGCGGCGGCCAGCGCGGCCGGGTCCACCAGCCCATCGCCACCGACCGGCAGCACCGTCACCCGTGCGCCGTACAGGCGCGCCAGCGCGTGACAGGTCTGCAGGATGGCCGGGTGCTCGGTGGCCTGCGTGATCACATGTGGGCGAGGGCGGCCGGCGGCGAGGACGGCGCCGCGCAGGGCGAGCAGGTCGGCTTCGGAACCGGAGGCGGTGAAGACGATCTCGTGCGGGCGGGCGCCGATCAGGGCGGCGACCTGCTCGCGGGCGTGCCGCAGTGCCGCGCGGGGCCGCTCGCCGTAGAGATGGCTGCTGGACGGGTTGCCGAACAGGTCGCTCAGCTGCGCCGCCATCGCCTCGGCCATGCGCGCATCGACGGGGGTGGTGGCGTTGTAGTCGAGGTAGACCGGCCCGCCGGCCAGTCCCGGATGCGAGAGGACGTGCGGGGCCGGGTGGGCGGTCATGCCGGTGCTCCGGCCTCGACGGGCAGGTCGGACAGCCGCCATTTCAGCATGCCGTCGCTGAGCCGGATCGCCCGGCGGCCGCCACAGCTCGGACACGCGAGGGTGTCGAGCTCCTGCTGAAGGTCCACAGCTGGAACCATAGCCGCGGCACCCGCACCTGACCAGCGGCGCTCCGCCGGCTTGCCCCGTGCGCGCCTGCCCGCGCGGGTAGGCGCGGCTACTCCGCCGTATGTCAGCGGCGGCGTCAGGACGGCGACGGCCCCATATCAGAGCGGGCGGCGATGGTGGGGACATCGAAAAGAACGCAGCACAAGGAGCGCATGATGCAGAAGTTCGACACCCTCGCCCCGATTTCCGCCGTCCTGGACATTCCCGCGGGGCGCGTCCAGTTCATCGCCGCCGACCGGGCCGACACCGTGGTCGAGGTCCGGCCTGCGAGCGCCGCAAAGAGCCGTGATGTGAAGGCGGCGGAGCAGACCACGGTCGCATACGCCGACGGTGTCCTGCGGATCGAGACTGCCGCGGCGCAGAACCAGTACTTCGGCCCGTCCGGATCCATCGAGGTGACGGTCGAGCTGCCTGCCGGGTCCCAGGTCGAGGCGAAGGCGGCCAGCGCCGAACTCCGGACCGTCGGCCGCCTCGGCGACGTCGCCTTCGACGGCGCGTACAGCCAGATCAAGATCGACGAGGCCGCGAGCCTGCGCCTCACCGCGACCGACGGCGACATCGAGGTCGGCCGGCTGGGCGGCCCCGCGCAGATCAGCACCGCACGGGGCGACATCCGGATCGCCGAGGCCGCGGGCGGCACAATCGTGCTGCGCACTCAGTCCGGCGACATCTCGATCACCGCCGCTGGCGGAGTCTCGGCCGCCCTGGACGCCGGCACCAGCCACGGCCGCATCACCAACGCCCTCAAGAACGACGGCACCGCCGAACTCGACATCCACGCCACCACCTCCAACGGCGACATCACCGCCCGCAGCCGGTGACCCGCAGCCTCCGAAGGAGAGGCAGACCAAGCCCGGCGACGACGAACGGCCCCGGGCCCCATTGCGAATTCGAAGGGTTGTCGCAACACAGTGATCAGCTGACTGCAAGCAGCAAAGCGAGACGCTCGGCTGGGGGTTCCAGCCGAGTGTCTATGCGCGCTTCGGTAGCCGCGAGGCATCGCGCCTGGGCCGGCAATCGCGGATGGCGGCTACGAACGCCGCCCGGCTGGCGTTTCGGGAAGCTGGCCGACTACCTCGCCCTCGGAGTCCAGCACCTTGATCACCGGTTTGTCGTCACCATCGATCTCCAGCACAATCCTCGGACGCCCTCGCGAGTCACTGAGCACTAGAAACGCTCCTTCTGGAGTGCTGTAGCCGAGCTGGACACGAGACGGCATGGCGGGCACTTGGCCTACCGGGAGCGCTGGATCAGGCATGTGCTTCATCTCTAGCAGCGCTGCGCCGTGGACGCCCTCCCACCGAGTGGCCATCGTGATCGCCTGCGCGTTGGTGTAGTCGAGTGAGAGGCTGGCCCCGACAGAGGAGGCAGTGATTCCTCCTTTCTCGTTGCCGTCCCCATCATTGAAGATCAGATAGGTTCCCTCGGGTCCCTGGCGTTGGTCGGCGGGGTACGTCCTGCCTCCAACGATTATCGGCGGCTTGCTCGAACTCGCCAGAAAACGCTGTTGGCCTCGGCGATCTACTACCCTGAACGACTCTCGGGCCAGCTCGCCGGAGGACGTCGCTCGGGCGGGTCCGCTGCCCGCCATCACGGTCACGCCACCCGCCAACAGCGCGGCCGCTGTTCCGATCGCCGCCCGCCGATCACGTTGCTCCATCTCCCGTTTTCCCTTCTCTTTGGAGGGCAACCAGTTGATCATCTGAGCGGGGCTGTGTCCCTACGGCATGCATGAAGATCACGGGTGGGGATAGCCCCCTACTGATGGAGCCATATGTCGTCACGTCACTTGCCGAGAAGTCTTGACACCGGTGCCTACACCCTTGCCCCAGCGCCCCTCTCATACCTTTCTGTGAGGGTTTCGCGCTCTCATCCCCGCCACCATTCCTAGGTCAGACTGAATCGCCCCGGGTTCGGTGGAGACTTGATCTCTTGAGAGGATCGAGTCCATGCCAGGCAAGTCTCCCTACCCCACTGAGCTGCGCAGGAGAGCGGTGCGGATGGTCGCCGAGGTGCGGCCGGACTACCCGACCGAGTGGGCCACGATCAACGCAGTCGCGACCAAGCTCGGGATCGGCACCGCAGAGACGCTGCGCACCTGGGTCCGCCAGGCGCAGATCGACGAGGGAAGCCGGCCCGGCCGCACCACGGACGAGTCGGCCGAGCTGAAGCGGCTGCGCCGGGAGAACGCTGAACTGCGCCGCGCCAACGAGATCCTGAAGGCCGCCTCGGCTTTCTTCGCGGCCGAGCTCGACCGGCCACACACGCACTCGTGACCTTCATCGACCGGCACGCCGACGTGTTCGGTGTCGAGCCGATCTGCCATGTCCTGACCGAGCACGGCTGCCCCATCGCGGTCAGCACCTATTACGCCGCCAAGAAACCGCCAGCCCTCGCTACGGGCGGTGCGCGACGCCGCGTTGGATGCCCACATCGCGCGCATCCACGCCGACAACTACGGTGTCTACGGCGTGCGCAAGGTCTGGCAGCAACTCCTGCGCGAGGGACATCGGGTGGCCCGCTGCACCGTCGAGCGGCGCATGCGCGCGCGCTCGGCCTGTAAGGCGCCCGGCGGGGCAAGAAGGTGCGCACCACCACGCCCGATCCAGGAAACGAGCGGGCTGCCGACCGGCTGCAGCGCGACTTCACCGCCCAGCGGCCGAACGCCGCCTGGGTGGCCGACTTCACCCACGTGGCCGCCTGGTGCGGAGTGGTGTACGTGGCCTTCGTGGTCGACGTCTACTCGCGGGCGATCGTCGGCTGGGCGGCCTCGCTGACCAAGCAGACCGGCCTGGTGCTGGACGCCCTGGACATGGCGTTGTGGCGGCGGGAACGCTCTGGCCGGCCAGTCGAGCCGGGGTTGATTCACCACTCGGATGCGGGCAGTCAGTACACGTCTTTCCGGTTCACCACCCACCTGGTGGCGGCCGGTATCGACGCCTCCATCGGCACTGTTGGTGACGCGCTCGACAACGTGCTGATGGAATCGCAGATCGGCTTGTACAAGACCGAGCTGATCAAACCCCAAGGCCCTTGGCGCAGCCTGGCCGAGGTGGAGTTGGCCACCGCCGAATGGGTCGCCTGGTTCAACAGCACCCGCCTGCATTCAGCGATCGGTCACCTGCCGCCGGAGGAGTTCGAGGCGATCTACTACGCTCAACACCAGCCCAACGATGTCCTAGCAATCAACCGCTGAGGTCTCCATCAAAGTCGGGGCGGTTCAGTCAATCTGTCCCAGCAGCCCTTGTGATCTGTGTCGGAGATGGACAAGAAGTTCGCGTCTGAGCGCTCGGTGAAGGCCCGCATTGGCTCGTGCCCAGGGTCGGCCGTGCCTGCGTACAGGTGTTGTGACGCGGCGCGCGCGATACCCATGGGGCCCTCAACGCGCCGGAGTTCACCGCTGACGTTTCATGGACAGGGCCTGCCGCCAGTGCTCGGCCGCCTGCCCCATGTCGCGGCCGAGGAGTTCAAAGAACTGACTGGTGGTATGGAGCCGGTCGCCGGTGGGTGTGTCAATGCCGAAGATCTCGGCGCCGTGCCGGGCTGTGTCCGCCCATGTCACCACCGACCTGGCGCTAGCCGCCCAGGTGTGGTACCAGACATCGACGTCGACGAAGTACCGAACCCGGCGCGCCTCACGCTCCCGGGCGACCATCTTCCTCTGCTCAAGCCACTTGACGGCATTGGAGATCGTCGCCGGACTGACATGGAGCTGCTGGGCGAGTTCCGTGGCAGTCAGGCTGCCACCCTCGCTGATGATCAGCGCGGCGAACACCCTGGCCGTCATGGGCGCCATCCCGGTCTCGATCATCATGGCGACGAACTGCTCTTCGAACTCCCTGGCCGTGTGGACGTCACGGTTGTCTGTGGTGTGCGGAACGTCGGCGCGGGGAGCGCGCCTGCGGCGGCGGGCGCGCCAACTCGTCGCATGCTGCGCGCGGGCCGCCCCGTAGCCGTGCGGGCCGCCGTTCCTGGCGATCTCGCGGGTGACGGTGGACCTGGACCGTCCCAGTCGGCGGGCGATCTCCGCATAGGTCAAGTCGGCCGCCAGCCCCTCGGCGATGCGGCGACGATCCTCGGCGCTCAACCGGCCCCCTGACATGTGATCCCTCTCCTGTCGAAGATGTACCGGCCCATGGCGGATGCGATGCCCGGCAAGTCTGTTGCACTTAGCTGCAAACTCATCGCACCAATATGTGGACTTCTACCTGCACATATGGGATTTGCAAGTTGTCCCGCTTCGGAACACGACCCTAGCGTTTCCCTAGACCGAAGAGGAGGTTCATCATGGAAAAGGTCGTTCTCGTCACGGGCGCCTCCGCTGGCATCGGCAAGGCCACCGCACTCGAACTCATCCACGCAGGCCACATCGTCTACGGCGCCGCGCGGCGCGTACACAAGATGGACGACATCCGCGACGCCGGTGGACACGTCCTGGCCCTGGACGCACGCCGACCAGAGGACCTGGAACGCGTCATCGGCGCCGTCGTCGGGGAACAGGGCCGCATCGACGTTCTGATCAACAATGCCGGCACCGTTCTGCACGGCGCAGCCGAGGACATCCCCCTCGACCTGGCGCGCGACCAGTTCGAGGTCAATGTCTTCGCACCGGCCCGGCTGACTCAGCTCGCCCTGCCGTACATGCGCGAGCAGGGGTCCGGTACGATCATCAACGTCTCCTCCGTCGGAGGCGAGATCGCGCTCCCGCTCGGCTGCTGGTACTACGCGAGCAAGCATGCTCTGGAGGCGTACTCCGACAGCCTGCGCATGGAAGTCGAGCCGTTCGGCATCGACGTCGTGATCATCCAGCCCGGCATCATCAAGACCGAGTTCGAAGACCGTACGGCACAAGACCTCCGCGAGATCTCCGGCACGACCGCGTACGGGAAGATGGCCGAGGCCATGGCCAGACGCGCCGAGACCCAACTCGGTGAGAACACCCAGGGCAGCAGCCCTGGCGTCGTCGCTACCACCATCCGGCAGGCCATCGAAGCCGGCAAGCCCGAGACGCGCTACGCGGTCGGCTGGATGGCCGACAAGCTCCTGGAGCTCAACAGGACGCTCCCGGACCGCGAATTCGACCAGATCCTCATGAACGCCGCGAAGTAGGCCCCGCGATGACGCAGCAACCTGACTCACGCAGATGGTGGGCGCTCACCGCGCTCGTGCTCACGTCGCTGGCCGTGGGCTTCGACGTGACCATCCTGAATCTGGCACTGCCGAGCATGGCCGAGGACCTGCGCGCCGACAACGCCCACTGCAGTGGTTCGTCACCGTCTACACGCTGGTGCTCGCCGCCGGCATGATCCCGGCGGGAGCGCTGGGCGACCGCTTCGGCCGTAAGAGGACGCTCGTGGTCGCGCTGGCCATCTCCGGCCTCAGCTCGCTGGTCGCTGCCTACGCCCCCTCAACGGGGATCTTCATCGCAGCGCGTGCCGTGCTGGGCCTGGGCGCGGCGCTCATCATGCCCACCATGCTGGCGCTGATCCCGACGATGTTCACCGCGAAGGAGCGGCCGAAGGCGATCGGAATGCTGGCGGGCGCCTCGATGCTGGCCTTTCCCATCGGCCCGATCCTGGGCGGCTGGCTGCTGAACCACTTCTGGTGGGGCTCGGTCTTCCTGATCAACATCCCCGTGGTCGTCCTGGCGCTTGTCGCGGTTGCCGCCTGGCTGCCCGAATCGCAACGAACGCGCCACAGGAAGGTCGACGCGGTCGGCGTGGTGCTGTCGAGCGCCGCGCTGACAGCGTTGACCTACGGCCTCATCGAAATCGGTGAGCGAGGCTGGACGGACGCCGCCGTGCTCGGACCGACCCTCGGCGGCATGGCTGCGCTGGCGCTGTTCGTAGGCTGGGAGCGACGGGCAGCCGAGCCTCTGGTACACCTTTCCCTGTTCGCCAACGCGCGCTTCACCGTCGGTACCGCGCTGGCCACGATCGCCAACTTCACCATGTTCGGCGTCCTGTTCGTGTTGCCGCAGTATTTCCAGGCGAACCTGGGCACGGACGCGATGGGCAGCAGCTTGCGGCTGTTGCCGCTCATCGCCGGGATGCTCGTCGGGATGTCGGAGGCAGCCAGGCTGAGCAGGATGATCAGCCCCAAGCTCACTGTCGGCTTGGGATTTGTCCTGCTCACCGGGGGTCTGTTCTGGGGAGCCACCACCAGTACGGGCAGCGGCACCGGGTCGGTGGCCGCGTGGACGGCCATGTACGGCCTCGGGCTCGGCTGCGCCCTGCCCACGGCCATGGACTCGGCGCTGGGCGCCCTGCCGCCCGGCAACGTCGGTGTCGGCGCCGCGGTGAATCAGTCCATCCGCACCCTGGGCGGCAGCTTCGGCGCCGCGATCCTGGGCTCGATCCTGACATCCGCCTACCGCGCCGCGGTACCGCAGCAAGCACGCGAGAGCGTCTTCGCGGGGCTGGCCGCCGCACAATCCACCGGCTCGGCAACCTTGGCAGACACGGTCCGCTCCGCCTTCCTCCACGGTCTGGACCTCGTCCTGGCCACCAGCGGCTGCCTCGGCCTCCTCCTCGCCCTTACACGGCTGCCCGGCACGCCCGAGCGCCACCGGCCCCGGCCAAGCACGACGCCGGCACAGCAGGTCCACGCACCAGATATCGAGTGAGCGCTCGATCTGAGCTGCGAATCGCATCCGGCTCGCAGCTCAGGTGGATGCCTTCCTCGGCCGCGCCCGCTACCAGCGCGCCACCGCCGTTACCGCTGACGGCACCAGCTCCGAGGAGAGCACGGTGCGGCCCGGTCACCGCAACGGGCACTGTCCGACCACCGTCAAGACCACCTCAGGGCCGATCACCATCGCCCGCCCGAAACTGCGCGGCACCACCGAGAAGTTCGCCTCCCGCCTGTTCGGCACCGGCATCACCCGCACCCACGCACTGGAGACGCTCGTCATCGCCTCCTTCGTGCGCGGCCTGTCCGTGCGCGACGTCGAGGGCGCGCTGGCCGATGCGCTCGGCCCCGAGGCCGCCCTGTCCAAATCGACGGTCTCGACCATCTGCCAGGCCATCGTGGGCGAGTACGACGCCTGGTGCCGCCGCGGCCTGAGCACGGTGGAGCTGGACTACCTGTTCCTGGACGCCTCCCACTTCAAAATGCACGACGGGCAACGGGCCGAGCCGCTCCTGGCCGCCTGAGGCATCACCACCGCCGGCAAGCCCGTCTTCGTCGGCCTGGCCGCCGCCGCAGCCGAGTCCACCGACACCTGGCACGACTTCCTCACCGATCTGAGCGCCCGCGGCCTGCGCCCGCCGCTGCTGATCGTCTCCGACGGCGCACCCGGCCTGATCAGCGCCGCCGAGCAGGTCTTCGCCCACTCGCTGCGCCAAAGGTGTCTCGTTCATCGCGCCCGCAACGTGCTGGCCAAGGTCAGCGCCGGCGACCAGGCCGAGGTGAAGGCCGCCTACTGGCAGATCTTCGACCTCACCGAGCTGGGTGAGAACGTCAAGCCCGGCCAGCACCTCGTCGACTGGGTGCAGCGGCGCATCGACACCTTCGCCGAGGCCCGGGGCGGCCGCTATCCGGCAGCGGTCAAATGCCTGCTCGCCGACCGCCAAAGCCTGACCACCCACCTGCGCTTCCCGATCGAGCACCACAAGCGCGTGCGGCATTCCAACTTCATCGAGCGCACCTTCGGCGAGACCCGCCGCCGCGTCAAGGTCATCGGCCGCTTCCCCGGCGAGACCAGCTGCGTCTCACTGGTGTGGGCCGTGCTCGACCGCGCCGCCCGTGGCTGGCGCGGCTTCACCATGACCAGCAACGGCCTGCGCATCCTGCAAGACCTCCGCCGAGCCCTGCTGCACCCGCCCGCTCAGCTCCACCCGACCGGCGACCCGGCCTTGGCACCCGTCACCGAGGCCGCCTAAGATCCACTCACCGCACCTACCTCGTCGAGCCTTTTACACCGCTCCGAGGACGCGACCGTCAAAAAACGCCTGCCCGAGTGGGCTGGCATCCTGGACCGGCATTTCCCGGCCGGCGGCCGGTGATGCTGAGGACTGAGGCAACGGCGCCTATTCCGTCCAGGTCATGGCGACTGGGCAGGACCAGATGTGCTCAGCGCGTGCCGGGTCGCTTGTGGTCACCTCGGCTCCTCGTCGTCGGACGAGCCCGCGTGGGCGGCGCCAGGGAGCCGGCCGCAGGCCCGCCAGGCATCGATCGCCTCATGAACCAGACGCAGGCGCTCGCTGCCCGCCCCGGGACCGGAAGCCTCGTCCGGAGCCGTGAACGTGGGGTCCTCCTTGTCCATGCCAGCAAGTATGTCACCGACAGTCTCCGTCGTGGGTCGCGTCCTCGCCGGAGCGGCTCTGTCCCGTAATCGATGGTGGCGCTGAGTGATCAGCTGCCAGTCTGGGCCATGTCGAAGATCGACGATCTTGCGGGTGTGGTGTTTGCGGGTTTGTCTGCCCTGGTCATCGAGGGTGTGGAGGACGAGGACGACCTCATTCGGGTCATGGCCAGAACGCGCGATGAGCCGGTACCGTGCCCGGTGTGCGGGACGCTGACCGGGCGGGTGCACGGCTACTACAGGCGGACGGTGGCCGATCTCCCCATCGGGGGTCGGCGGGTGGTGGTGTCGGTAGAGGGACGGCGTCTGCTCTGCCCGGTATGGGAATGTGGCCGGCAGACGTTTCGTGAGCAGGTGCCCGGGCTGCTCGAGCGCTACCAGCGTCGAACTCGTCGGCTCACGGGCCAACTGGGCGCCGTGGTCACAGAGCTGGCCGGCCGGGCAGGAGCTCGGCTCTCGGCGGTCCTGGCCGTCGCGGTCTCCAGGTCCACGGCACTGCGCCTGCTCATGCGGTTGCCGCTGCCACCGCTGCGGATCCCACGCGTGCTGGGTGTCGATGACTTCGCTCTCAAGCGCCGCCACCGTTACGCCACCATCCTCACCGACGCCGAGACCGGCGAGCGGATCGATGTGCTGCCCGGCCGCGGTGCTGACGTCCTGGAGGCCTGGCTGCGATTCCACCCCGGGGTCGAGATCGTCTGTCGCGACGGGTCGGGCGCTTATGGCGAGGCGATTCGACGTGCCCTGCCGGATGCGGTGCAGGTCAGCGACCGGTGGCACCTGTGGGCGAATTTGTGCGGCAAGACTCTCGCCGAGGTTCGTTCTCACAGCGCCTGCTGGGCCACGGTTAACCCGGCCCGGCCCGCCGGAGTGCGCGAACAGACCACCCGCGAGCGTTGGCAGCAGATCCATGACCTGCTGGACAAGGGCGTCGGCCTGCTGGAGTGCGCCCGCCGCCTGAACCTGTCCCTCAACACCGTCAAGCGCTATGCCCGCACCCGCCAACCGGACGCCCTGCGTCGTGCTCCGCGCTACCGGCCCACCCTCGTCGATCCTTACCGCGATCACCTGCGCGAGCGGCGCGCCACCGACCCCGCCGTGCCAGTCCAGCAGTTGTTTCGTGAGATAAGAGAACTCGGCTACACCGGCAGCCTCAATCTGCTCTACCGCTACATCACCCAAGGCCGAGCCGAAGGAGAGCGGCCCATCACCACCCCGCGCCGCCTGGCACGCCTCCTGCTCACCCACCCCGACCGGCTACGCGAGAGCGACGCCCAACTGGTGCAGGAACTTACCGCAGCCTGCCCCGAACTGACCGCCCTCGCCCGCCATGTTCGCGACTTTGCCGCGCTGCTCACCCCTGCCGACGGCAACGACGCCAAGCTCACCGCCTGGATCACCACCCTCCGAGCCGCTGACCTTCCCCACCTGCACGGCTTCGCCAACGGCCTCGAACTCGACCGCGCCGCCGTGAACGCCGCCCTCACCCTTCCGCACCACAACGGTCGAACCGAAGGCGTCAACACCCGCACGAAAAGAATCATGCGGCAGATGCACGGCCGTGCTGGCTTCGACCTTCTGCGCCACCGCATCCTGCTGCAGTGAAGATCACTTAACGCCACCACCGATTACGGGCCAGAGTCCGGTCACTGGTGTAACTCCTGATCAAGGAGAACGCACCTGATGAGTACTGTGATCCAGGCATCGACGGAGATCGACCTGGAGGACGCCGGCGTGGCGCGCAAGCAGCCCAAGGACATCAAGGCCAAGGAATCGGATCGTGAGCTGGTGGCCCGGCTGGTCGACCAGGCCCGCGCCGAGGGCGTGGAACTGGTCGGCAAGAATGGGCTGCTGGGCCGGCTGACCAAGCTGGTGCTGGAGTCCGCGCTGGAAGGTGAGATCACCGACCATCTCGGCTACGACAAGCACCAGCGCTCCGGCGGCGAGACGACCAACAGCCGCAACGGCACCCGCTCCAAAACCGTCATCACCGACGTCGGGCCGGTCGAGATCACCGTGCCGCGCGATCGGGACGGCAGCTTCGAGCCGAAGATCGTGCGCAAGCGGCAGTGCCGCCTGTCCGGCGTCGATGAGATGGTGATCTCGCTGGCCGCCAAGGGGCTGACCACCGGTGAGATCTCCGCGCACCTGGCCGAGGTGTACGGCGCCGAGGTGTCCAGGCAGACCATCTCCACCATCACCGACAAAGTGCTGGACGGGATGGCCGAATGGCAGAACCGGCCGCTCGATGCCGCTTGAGTTCCATCGGTGATTGCGAACGTTCTTGAGAAGGGGATGTTCGATGCCTCGGTGGGCCCACAACAAGATGCCGCTTTCGGTGAACAAGCGCTACTTCGAACTGCTGCGGGAGGGGTACAAAGGTGCGGCGGCCGCGCGTGTGATCGGCGTGTCGGCCAGCTGCGGCTCGAACTGGTTCATCGATGCTGGCAGCATGATCGTCGATGACCCACCGGTCGCGTCACGGTTCCTCACCCAGGATGACCGGATCGCCATCGCCGATGGACTGCTCGCCCGGCGAAACGTCAAAGAGATCGCTGCGTCCATCGGCAAGAGCTTCCAGAGCGTGTATCGCGAGATCAAGCGGAGCAGTAAGCCCGACGGTCGCTACGAACCGTTCTGGGCGTACAACCAGGCGTTGCTACGGCGCCGCCGCCCCAAGCCCGTCAAGATCGAGGCCAGCCGATCGCTGCGGGCGCTGGTCCGGTGCAAGCTCCAGGACAAGTGGTCACCGCAGCAGACCTCCCGGTTCCTGACTCGCACCTACCCACAGAACCCGGCGATGCGGGTGTGCCCGGAGACCATCTACCGCGGCCTGTTCGCGGGTTTGCTCGGCCGCCAGGCCGGCAGGCTGCGCACTGGCCGCGTGCGGCGCAGACAGCAACGCCGTGGCGTTCCGAATCCCAGCACGATCAAGAATATGAAGCTGCTCACGGAGCGGCCGCTGGAAGTCAACGAACGTAGCACCGTCGGCCACTGGGAGGGCGACCTGATCATCGGAGGTGCACAGGGCTCGGCCATCGGCACTCTGGTCGAGCGGGTCACGCGCTACACCCGGCTCATCCATCTGCCTTCCGGGTGGAAGGCGCCTCAGGTCCGCAACGCGCTGATCACTCAGACCGCCGACTTCCCCGAACAACTCCGCAGGACCCTCACCTGGGACCAGGGTCGGGAGATGACACTGCACGAGGAAATCGCCGCGCTCACGGGCTTCGACATCTACTTCTGCGACCCACACTCGCCCTGGCAGCGCGGCACGAATGAGAACACCAACGGGCTGCTACGTCAGTACTTCCCCAAAGGCAGCGACCTGTCGCGACACACCGCACGAGACCTACGCGAGATCGCCTGCCAACTCAACCACCGGCCCCGTCTTGTTCTCGGCGACAAGACACCGACCGAGGCCATGAGAGGATGGCTCACACCAGCTCTGACCAGCTAGTTCGCATCCACTACTGGAAACCACCCCGTCTACCCGGTGATCTTCATCGACGCCATCCACGTCAAGCTGCGTGACGGCCAGGTCGCCAACCGGCCCGTCTACGTGGCGATGGCCGTCACCGTCGATGGCGAACGCGACATCCTCGGGCTGTGGGCCGGCGACGGCGGCGAGGGCGCCAAGTTCTGGCTGCACGTGCTCACCGAGATCAAGAACCGCGGCGTCGGCGATGCGCTGATGGTGGTCTGCGACGGGCTGAAGGGCCTGCCGCAGGCCATCGAGCAGATCTGGCCGCAAGCCGTCGTGCAAACCTGCGTCGTGCACCTGCTGCGCGCCTCGTTTCGATACGCCGCCCGCCAGCACTGGGACGCCATCGCCAAGGCCCTCAAGCCTGTCTACACCGCCCCAACCGAGGCGGCCGCGCTCGAGCGCTTCTTGGAGTTCGCCGAACTCTGGGGCGGTAAGTATCCGGCGATCGTGAAGTTGTGGGAGGACGCCTGGGCCGAGTTCGTGCCCTTCCTCAACTTCGACACCGAGATCCGCCGGGTGATCTGCTCGACCAACGCCATCGAGTCCGTGAACGCGCGGATCCGCCGGGCGGTCAAGGCCCGCGGCCACTTCCCGAACGAGCAGGCCGCGCTGAAGTGCGTCTACATGGCGATCATGAGCCTGGACCCGACCGGCAAGGGCCGCAAACGCTGGATCACCCGCTGGAAAGCCGCTCTCAACGCCTTCGCCATCACCTTCGAAGGCCGCCTGACAGTGATGATGTAGATGAGCGCTTCCCGCCAGGGTCTGACCCATCGCCTGACTGACCTCGGGTCCTCAACGGGATCTGTCGTCCCTGGCCGGGAAGCGCTCATATGCACCCACCGGACGTGGCGCCTGTGACTTCATAGGAGCCTGGCCAGAGGCCCCATCACTGTCTTGTCCGCGTCGCCTAGCTGGTGCGTGCCGCCCTGCCCCCGGTCGAGACGACAGGACGACGATGACCCCCATTACAGCCGAGAACGCGCCGATCAGCGAAGTCGCCGGCGGCGTGGACACCCATCAAGACACCCACACCGCAGCGGTGATCGACCTGGTCGGACGCGTGCTGGGAACCGAGCAGTTCCCCGCCACCCCCACCGGATACAGCGCCCTGCTGGACTGGATGCGCGCCTTCGGGCAGCTGAGGCGGGTCGGAGTCGAAGGCACCGGCGTCTACGGAGCCGGCCTCACCCGCCTGCTCCAGGCCGAGCACATCGACGTGATCGAGATCGACCGGCCCAACCGCAAGACCCGCCGCTTCCAGGGCAAGTCCGACCCGATCGACGCCATCGCCGCCGCCAAGACCGCCCTCGCCGGCGACCGGACCGGCACCCCCAAACAGCGCGACGGCCGCATCGAGGCGCTACACAACCTGCGCATCGCCCGGCGCAGCGCCATCGACCAGCGCGCCGACACCCAACGCCGGCTCAAAGCCCTGATCATCACCGCCCCCGACGCGCTCCGCCAGCAGCTACGCGGCCTGTCGATCACAAAACTCATCGCCACCTGCGCCGCCCTGCGCCCCGACCGCGACGACGCCGCCAGCCCGGCCACCGCCACCCAGATCGCACTGCGTTCCCCAGCCCGCCGCCACCAGCAACTCACCGTCGAGATCGCCGACCTCGACGAACTGCTGGATGCCCTGGTGGCCGCGATCAACCCCCGTCTGACCGCCGCCCACGGCGTGGGCACCGACACCGCCGGCCAACTCCTGGTCACCGCCGGCGAAAACCACGACCGGCTGCATGGTGAAGCCGCCTTCGCCATGCTGTGCGGCGTCGCACCGATCCCCGCCTCCTCCGGCAAGACCACCCGCCACCGCCTCAACCGCGGCGGCGACCGCCGAGCCAACGCAGCCCTCTACCGCGTCGTCCTATGCCGACTGCGCTGGGACCCCCGCACCCGCGCCTACATGGAACGACGCACCCAAGACGGCTTGTCCAAGAAAGAGATCATCCGCTGCCTCAAGCGCTACATCGCCCGCGAACTCTACGGGCTGATCACATCAAACGATCAAGAACACTCGACTTGACATCCATAGGAGCATCCCCGACCACCCGCTAATCAAACGAAATCGAGATACACCACTGACTGGACACACCCTCACCCCCTGATGCCGTTACTGGATGGGGACTTGGAGGTCGGGGAACGGGCCGATCTTGACTTTGAGGGTGTCGGCGGTGTCGGG
>NZ_BAAAZP010000203.1:0-62609 GCF_039536965.1 Nonomuraea antimicrobica
CTGGCCACGGCTGTCGGCCCGCTGGCCGCGCTGCGCGCCGAGGCGGCCGGTCGGCTGGCCGTGGCGCGTCGCGTGCTGGCCATGGCGCGCAGCCTGGGCGGCGACCACGAGAGCGCGCTGCCGCTGCTGGAGGAGGCCGCCGCCGCGCGGGCGCACGACGAGGAACTGCTCGCGTGCCTGCTGCGCAGCGAGGCCGCCGTACGCGGGGTGGGCGCGGCGCTCGAACGATACGAGCGCTACCGCGCCGACCTGGCCGATCACCTCGGCACCGATCCCGGCCCCGAGCTGGCCCGGGTGCACGCCGGGCTGCTGGCGGCCGACCGGCCGGTGCGCGAGGGCATCCTCTTCGACGGTTCCTCGCTGCTCGGCCGCGACGACGACATCCGCGCGGTCCGCGCGCTGCTGGAGACGAGCCGGGTGGTCTCGATCATCGGTCCCGGCGGGCTGGGCAAGACCCGGCTGGCGCACGTGGTCGGCAGGAACGCCACGCAGCCCGTCGCGCACTTCGTCGAACTCGTGGGCGTCTCCTCACCCGACGACGTCGTCGGCGAGGTGGGGTCGGCGCTCGGGGTCCGCGACTCCGTCAGCGGGCGCCGGGCGCTCGCCCCCGAACAGCGCACCGACATCCGCGCCAGGATCGCCCAGCACCTCGGCCAGGCCCCGTCCCTGCTGATCCTGGACAACTGCGAGCACGTGATCGGCGCCGTCGCCGATCTGGTCGCGTTCCTCACCGCGACCACCAGGGACCTGCGGGTGCTCACCACCTCCCGAGCCCCGCTGGCGATCGCCGCCGAGCAGGTCTACCCGCTCGCCGAGCTGGACACGACCGACGCGGTGGAGCTGTTCCTGCAACGGGCCAGGGCCGCCCGCCCCGGGGTCAGGGCCGACGAACGTCCGGTCGCCGAGATCGTCACCCGGCTCGACGGGCTGCCTCTCGCGATCGAGCTGGCCGCGGCCAAGGTCAGGGTGATGTCGGTGGAGGAGATCAGGCGTCGCCTGGCGGACCGGTTCGCGTTGCTGCGCGGCGGCGACCGCAGCGCACCCGACCGGCACCAGACGCTGCTCGCGGTCATCGACTGGTCGTGGAACCTGCTGGACGAGCCGCAGCGCCGGGCCCTGCGCCGGCTGGCGCTCTTCGGTGACGGCTTCACGCTGGCCGCGGCCGAGCACGTGCTCGGGCCCGATGCGCTGCCCGCCGTGCAGGCGCTGGCCGAGCAGTCGCTGCTGAGCGTACGGGAGACCGATCACGGGCTTCGCTACCGGATGCTGGAGACCGTACGCGAGTTCGGCCGGATGCGGCTGGCGGAGGCCGGTGAGGAGGCCGAGGCTCGGGCGGCGCAGCGGGCGTGGGCGGTCGACCACACCATGGCGCACTCCTCCGTGCTGCTCGGCCGCGCCCAGTTCGCGGCGGTCGACGCGCTGAGCGCCGAGGAGGGCAACCTGTCCGAGCTGCTCCGTCAGGCCCTGGCCGAGCCCGACCGCGCGACGGTGGTGCGGCTGCTGGTCGGCGTCGGCGGGCTGTGGTCCGTACGCGGCGATCACCCACGGCTCATCGTGCTCGGCGACGCGATCACGCAAGCCCTCACCGGCTGGGACCCGCCGCCGGAGCTCGAGGACACCACCCGGTCCGCCGCGTTGATCACGCTGATGAACATCGTGATCACCACCGACAGCAGCAGCGAGGGCCTGGCCGACGTGCTCGGCCGGCTGCCCGTCCGGGACACGAGCGACCCCCGGCTCGTGGCGATGACCACGGTCCTGCTCGCGTCCGATCCGCCCGAGCGCGCCGCGGGCCGCCTCACGGAGCTGAGCCGGAGCGACGATCGCGACGTGGCGCTGATGGCCTCGCAAATGTGCAGCCACGTCCTGGAGAACGTCGGCGACCTCGCGGGGGCCATCACGGCGGGCGAACGCGCCCTGACGCTGGTCACCGAGGACGACGGGCCGTGGCTCACGGCGGTCCTGCACACCGTGATGGCACAACTGCGCATGCAGTTGGGCCAGCGCGGGAAGGCGATCGGTCACGCGCGGGCGGCCCTGCCGATCCTGGTCCGGCTCGGCGCCATCGGCGACGCGGCGCAGATTCGCTCGCTGCTGCTGTGCGCCGCGCTCGGCGAGGGCGACCTGGCGGCCGCGGAGGCGGAGTTCGCGGAGATCGCCAGGTTCCACGACCTCGGGGCGACCATCGGCGGGCACATGGTGCTCCCCCTGTCCGCCGCTGAGCTGTCCATCGCCCGCGGCGAGGTGGCCGCCGCCCTGGCCCACTACCGGCAGAGCGTACGCCTGGCCCGCGACCTGCGGTTCCCCGGCCTGTCGCCGAGCGGCCTGGAGCCCTGGGTGGTCACGACCGAGTCGATCGCCCTGATCGCGCACGCCCACCACGCCGGGCCCGAAGATCTGGAGTACGGCGAAGGGCTGTTCAACGACTGGTCCGTCACCCGGCTGCACCGGGCGCTGTCCCAGGGTGCCCCGCACCTCGACTACCCGGCGTGCGGATTGACGCTCTTCGCGCTCGGCACGTGGGGGCTGCTGCGCGCGGCCATGGCGCCGCGGGACGCGGTCGGCTTCCTGGTGCTGGCCGAGCGGTTCTCCTACAACCGCACCATGCCCAGTACGGCCTTCGCGCGGATCGAACCGCACGCCGAGGCCGCCGCACCCGGGGCCATCGCCGAGCTGCGCGCGGACTACCGCGGGCAGCACGGTCCGGATCTTCTCGACGAGGCCCGGATCCTCGTCGAGAAGGTCTTCGGCCCGCGGTCACATGTGCCGGCGGTAACTGCGTACCGACAGCGGGGCGAAGATCGCGATGACCACCACGCCGGCCACTAGCGTCCAGGCCACCGCGCCGCTGAGCACGGCGCTGTTGGCCAGATCGCGGGCGGCCGTGACCAGGTGCGACACCGGGTTGACCCGGACGAACGCGGCGAGCCAGCCGGGCAGCGTCTCGACCGGGACGAACGCGTTCGACAGGAAGGTCAGCGGGAAGAGGATCATCATCGAGATGCCCTGCACGGCCTGGGCGCTCCGGGCGATCGTACCGACCCAGGTGAAGACCCACGCCAGCGACCAGCCCGTGAAGATCGCCAGCAGGATCGCGGCCAGCACGCCGAACACCCCGCCGCCCGGCCGGTAGCCCATCAGCAGGCCGCTCCCGAAGGTCAGCGTCGCCGCGATCGTGTAACGCAGCAGGTCGGCCACCATCGGCCCGGCGAGCGGCGCGATCCTGGCGATCGGCAGCGACTTGAACCTGTCGAACACCCCCTTCTCCATGTCCTCTCGCAGTTGCGTCCCCGTGGCCATGCACGTGGTCAGCACGGTCTGGGCGAGGATGCCGGGGATTATCAGCGGCAGGTAGCTGTTCACGTCGCCGGTGACGGCGCCGCCGAAGATGTACGCGAACATCGCGGTGAACAGGATCGGCTGCAGCGCCACGTCGAAGAACTGCTCGGGGTTGCGGCGCATCTTCATGAGCGCCCGCCAGGCCATCGTCAGCGTCTGGGCCAGGGTCTCGCCCACCGAGACGTGCCGCCGGGCGGCGGCCACCCGTTCGGCGGCCCTGACGGTCTCGTGGACGGGTTCGATCATGGTGGTGCTCATCGGTCCTCCGTTTCCTTCTCGTCCGTCCCGTGGCCGGTCAGGGCGAGGAACACCTCGTCGAGGCTGGGTTTGGCGACGCTCACCGAGGAGATCGACACCCCCGCGGTACGCAGCGCGATCAGCACGTCGGCGGCCTGGTCGGCCTGCTCCAGCGCGACGTTGAGCCGCCCGCGCTCCGGGCTGAGCACCGGCTCGGCCCCGAGCACCCGCCGTACGACCTCCGCGGCGGCGGGCACCTCGCCCGGCTCGTCCAGCAGGAGTTGCAGGGTCGAGTTGCCGACCATGGTCTTCAGCTCGTCGGGGGTGCCCTCGGCCACCTTGCGACCGTGGTCGATCACCGCGATCCGGTCGGCGAGCTGGTCGGCCTCGTCCAGGTACTGCGTGGTCAGCAACACGGTGCAGCCCCCGGCGACCAGGCCGCGGATGGTGTCCCACATCTGGCCTCTGGTACGCGGGTCCAGGCCGGTGGTCGGCTCGTCGAGGAAGATCAGCGGGGGTCTGGTGATCAGGCTGGCGGCCAGGTCGAGCCGCCGCCGCATCCCGCCGGAGAACTGTGAGATCGGCCTGTCGGCGGCCTCCTCCAGGCCGAACCGGCCGAGCAGGTCGGCGGCGATCCGCCGCGCGCGCGACGAGGCGACCCCCTGCAACCGGCCGAACAGCCAGAGGTTCTCCCGGGCGGTCAGGTTCTCGTCGACGGACGCGTACTGCCCGGTGACGCCGACCAGTTGCCTGATCACGTGCGGGTTGCCGGCGACGTCGACGCCGAAGATCGAGGC
This sequence comes from Nonomuraea antimicrobica, assembly GCF_039536965.1. Classification (NCBI taxonomy): domain Bacteria; kingdom Bacillati; phylum Actinomycetota; class Actinomycetes; order Streptosporangiales; family Streptosporangiaceae; genus Nonomuraea; species Nonomuraea antimicrobica. The sequence continues at coordinate 4,374 of NZ_BAAAZP010000203.1, forward strand.
GCGTCCTGCGTCGATCCGCAGCAGGGTGGCCAGCATCCGCAAAGTGGTGGTCTTGCCGGCACCGTTGGGCCCGAGGACGCCGAAGATCTCACCGGGGCGTACCGCCAGGTCGATCCCGTCGACGGCCCGGTGCTCGCCGAAGACCTTGACCAGCCCTTCCGCCTGGACGGCCAGGTCCGTATCACGTGGGGCGGCCGACGTGACCCCCGCGCTGTCGAGTTCAGTGATGCTCATGGCCTTCACTGTCGCCGCCCCGGGTTTCACGACACCCTCGCCCCGGTTTCACCCAAGAAAGCCCGTACGCACCGGGGCGTCTACCGCTCCGCCTCGAGCTGGCCCACCCACGACCTCTTCTCAATCCCAAGCCGGTCTGGTGATCCGCTCAGGCTACGGCGACGTGGGCCAGAACTTGGGCGGATTCGCCACCGGATCGATCACCCTCAGACGACTCGCCACCGTGGGATCGATGCTGCGCAACGCGATAGCGGCTCGCGGGTACAGAGCCTCGTCCCGGGTTCCCGACCAGCCGGGAAGGTCCAGGAGATGGACGATCTCGTGGTTCAGCACGAAGCTGGTCAGGACTTGGTGCAGAGGGCGGGGGACGTTCTCATCCAGCAGCAGTCGCACGCTGCTCCCTGGGGGTTCGTAGCTGTCGACGTAATCGGCGAAGTCGACGGCGTCCAAGGCCGCCGTGGCCGACACACTCGGGAAGTACTCCGGGATGCGCTCGGCGGGAACGCCGTCGCGCAGCAAAGCCGCGATCTCGTCGTACGGTACCCGAGTCCCCTCGATCACCGGCATGCCACCACGCACCCCGGGATCAACCGTGACGTGCTCCCGGGGACGCAAAAGGTCAGGGATGTATCGTCCGTCGCGGTAGAACGGCCGCAGCACGTCGACCAGTTCGTGGATGACGACGTTGGCCTTGCGGTGCACCAGATCGGTGGCCTGATCCTGCTCCACCAGGTAGATCGTCGAACCGTCGGCCACCAACCGGTAGGCCGACAGATGCTCGCGCTCCTGCAGGTCGTCACGGAGCGTGTCCAACGCCCGGCGGATCTTCTGCAAGGAGGCGTCGTTGCGCAGCTTCACGCAGGTGCGCAACGCGACCACGTCCCGGAACGAGTACAACACCGGACGCAGCGGCGAGATCTCCGGCACCAGCACCGCTCCACGGCCGGAGCCGGACTTACGCCAGTGCGCGAGCTGGCGAAGCGTGGCACCCGACAACGCCGCCGCCAACTTCGGGCTGTAGGACACCAGCTTCACCTCCCTTGACCTGGTCCGGCCTCATCATCATCGCAAACATCCCCGTGATCCACCCAGCAATAGCCCCATCGTGCTCGGAGAGCCGCCACGCCGGGCCTCGTTCTCGCGCGGAACACGTCGCAGGACTGGGTGCCCGAGAACATGGCGGGGCCCGGCAAGACCCTCAGGGCCGTTGACGGGGGGGTGGGGTGGGGATCACCAGGTCGAGCGTGTTGAGGGTGTGGAGGAGGTCGTCGACGACCCCGGTGGGTGAGGCCTGGTGGTCGCCTGCCCACCAGGTCTCCGCGGCGATCTGGTAGACGGCGAACGTGAGGTGCGCGGTCATCGCGACCAGCAGGTCACCGGCAGGGCGGCGGACGCGGTCGGCGATCGCGGACTCCAGGTCGCTCTGCGACCGGGCGACCAAGTCCCAGAGCCGGGCCCGGGGCACCGGCGCGTTGTCGACGATGCGGCGCACCGCCGCGAGGCGCCCGTCGTCGATGGCGAAGTCCGCGAACGACTCATGGATCGCGGCTCCGAGCGCGACGTTCAGCGGCTCCTCTGCCGGACGCTCGCGCAGCCGCGCCCCGAGGTCCATCGACCGGGTGAACCCGTCGAGGATCAGCAGGTCCTTGCTCGGAAAGTAGCGGTACAGCGTCGTGCTGCCGACCTCGGCCCGCTCGGCGATCTGCTCCATGGTCGTCGCGTCGTACCCCTGCTCGATGAACAGGTCGAGCGCCACGTCGACGATCTGCCGCCGGGTCCGGGTGGCCTTGAGCTCGCGCAATCCCATGGCCTGGATCATATCGGTCACTCCGGATTGGTATTGAAACCCGTTCGGGTGAATGTACATAATGGGCGTCACTACCGTTTCGGGGGCGTTACGCAAGAAGGAACGTGTTAGATGCCCAGTCGCTCCGACGCCACCGCGGCGAACGAACTCGCTGCCCCTGCCACCCCACTTCCCCGGCTGCTCCTGGCCATGACCAGCTCGAACGTCGGAGCACTCGTCGCGCTCCTCACTCCCCTGCAACTCCTGCTGACCCTCCAGGTCACCCGGATCGCCGGCGACGGGGCCGCCGGCGCGTTCGGCGTGATCACCGGCTTCGGCGCGCTGTTCGCGCTCGTGGCCAACCCGCTCGCGGGCCGCATCAGCGACCGCACCGCCGCCCGGTTCGGTCGCCGCCGCACCTGGATGCTCAGCGGCGCCCTGGCCGGGTCGCTGGTCGTGTTCGCGCACGCGTTCACGACCGAGGTGTGGCAGGTCGCGGTCGTCTGGTGCGCGACGCAGACGATCTTCAACTTCCAGCTCGCCGCCACCAGCGCGCTGCTCGCCGACCAGGTGCCGGCGGGCCGGCGCGGAACGGTCTCCGGATTCATCGGGCTCGCCGCCGCGGTCGGGCCGCTCATCGGCATCGCGGGCGTCAGCGCCAGCTCCCAACTGGTCGTGCAGTGGGGCGTCGTCGCCGTCGTCGCGGCGCTCCTCGGCGTCCTCGCCGTCGTCCTGCTGCGCGACCCGCAGCACCCGCGGGCCGCCGGCCAGCCGGGCCTGGGACTGGTGGAGCTGGTGAAGTCGTACTGGCTGAATCCGTGGCGGCACCCCGCCTTCGGCTGGGCGTGGCTGGTGCGCTTCCTGATCACTTGTGGCTTCGCGAGCGGCACCTACAACGCCATCTTCGTCATGGAACGCTTCGACATCGCCCCGGAGTCGGTCAGCGGCGTCGTCCTGGTGATGTCGCTACTGAACGTCGTGGTACTCGCGATCACCAGCGCGGTCTCCGGCCTGGTCTCCGACCGGGTGCGGCGGCAGAAGCCCTTCGTCATCGCCGGAGGCGTCATCGCCGCCGCCGCGCTGGTGCTCCAGGCGACCGCCCCGACCCTCGGGGTCGTGTACGTCGCGGTGACCCTGCTCGGCCTCGGCGTCGGCCTGTTCCTCTCGATCGACGGCGCGCTGTGCGTCCGGGTGCTGCCCAGCAGCGAGAACGCCGGCAAGGACTTCGCGATCATCAACCTGGCCAACACGCTCCCGCAGTCGATCGTGCCGTTCGTCGCCCCGTTCCTGCTCGGCGTCGGCGGCTTCCCCGCGCTCTACCTCACGCTCGCCGTCTGCGGCGTCCTTGGAGCCCTCGCCGTGCTCCGGCTGCCGGAGATCGGCCGCGAGGGCGACCCGCGCTGGGCCCCCATCACCCGCCCGGACGCCGCGCAGGCCCCCGCCACCGTCAGTTGACCCCTCGAACCCCTCCGCCCCCTCCGACCCGTCCGACCCGTCCGACTGGAAGAGAGATCCCATGAACACCCTGTCCGTGTCCTCCTACAGTGTCCGCGAGCAGCTCGGCCCGGTCGTCTTCGACTTCGTCGATCCCCAGGGCAACGACGTGCACATCGACCTGCCGTACCCGAAGCTGCTGCGCCTGTCGGAGTTCCCCGCGCGCGCCAGGGACGCCTTCGGCGTGGACGCCGTCGAGACGGTCGCCTTCCAGTTCGCCGGGCTGGAGGACCCGGAGCTCGACCTGTTCGCCGCCGCGCTCGGCTCGTCCGGCGTGCGGCTGCTCAACGTCGCGATCGACGTCGGCGACCTGCTGGAAGCGGACGACGACAAGCGCGCCGCCGACGTCGCGCTCATCCAGCGGTGGATCGACCGGTTCACCGCGATGGGGTCGCAGTTCGTCCGGGTCAACCCCGGCTCACCGTTCAGCCCGCACCACGGCGCCACGCCGCCCGCCCATCTGGTGGACGCGCTGGGCGGGCTCGGCTCGTACGCGGAGGAGCGGGGCGCCCGGCTGCTCGTGGAGAACCACGGCGGGCCGAGCAGCGACCCGGCCTGGATGCGGCACCTGCTGGACGCCGTCGGGCGCGACGCCTGCGGCCTGCTGCTCGACCTGGGCAACTTCGACGTGCTGATGGCCCCCGCGATGGCCGTCCTCTTCGGCGGCGAGAGCGACCCGGACGAGGTGTTCGCGGGCCTCGACCTGACCCCCCTCTACGACGGCGTCGAGGCCCTGGCCGACCACGCCGAACTGGTCAGCCTCAAGGCCCACCACGTCTCCGAGGACGGCGCCGTCGGACCGGTCGACCTCGAACGCGCGCTCCAGATCCTCACCGTCCACGGCTACACCGGCCCCCTCTCGGTCGAGTACGAGGGCAACGGCGGCGACCCCTGGGCCAAGAGCGCCCGCGTCCTCGACCTCACCCGAGCCGTTCTCGACCGGTCCGGCGCCCCCGCCACGGAAGCCCCCTGACATGACGGACACGACTGACATGGCCGGCTCCACCCGCAGCGGCCCCGTACGCGCGGCGATCGTGGGCGGGGGCATGGTCGCGGCCATCCACCGCCGCGCCGTCCACGCGGCCGGTGGCGTGGTCGTCGGCGTGCTCGGATCGAGGCCGGAACGCTCCGCCCAGATCGCCGCCGACTGGGACGTCGCCACGTTCCCCGACCTCGACGCCCTCCTCGCCGCCGAGATCGACGTCGTCCACGTGTGCACGCCCAACTCGACCCACGCCTCCTACGCGACCGCCGTGCTCCGGGCGGGCAGGCATCTGGTCTGCGAGAAGCCGGTCGCGACCTCCTTCTCCGAGGCCGAGGGATTGGCCGCCGTCGCCGCCGAGTCGGGGGTCGTCGCGACGGTGCCGTACGTCTACCGCTACCACCCGCTCGTCCGGGAGCTGCGGGCGCGCAGGCTCGCCGGTGAGTTCGGCAGGTGGCACGCCCTGCACGGCAGCTACCTACAGGACTGGATGCTCTCACCCGACGTCGGGAACTGGCGCGTCCAGGTGGAGACGGGCGGCCGGTCACGCGCGTTCGCCGACATCGGCTCGCACTGGTGCGACCTCGTGGAGTTCGTCTCGGGCGAGCGTTTCGTCTCCCTCACGGCGTTGACCTCGGTCGCCGTCCCGGAGCGGCCGACGGGCTCGGCGCAGACGTTCACCACGACCGCCGGGGCCACCCCGGCCGTGACGGTGACGACCGACGACCTCGCGGTCGTCACCCTCACCACCGCCTCCGGCGTCCCGGCGAACGTCGTCGTGTCCCAGGTCGCCGCCGGGCGGCGCAACCGGCTCTGGTTCGAGCTGGACGGCGCGGTCGCCTCGGCCGTGTTCGACCAGGAGAGCCCGGAGACCGCCTGGATCGGCACGCCGGACGGCGCGACCGTGATCGCCCGCGGCGCGGGCCGGGCCTCCGGCGACCAGCGCCGCCTGTCCTACCTGCCCGGCGGCCACGCCCAGGGCTACCAGGACTGCTTCAACGCCTTCGTCGCCGACACCTACGTCGCGATCGCCGGTGACCCGCCGGACGGGCTGCCGACCCTGGCGGACGGAGTGCGTTCCGTCGGGATCGTCGACACCGTCCTCGACTCGGCGGCGTCGGGAGCCTGGACCGCCATCGACGGGCCGCCCGAATGACCGCCGCCCGCCCTCCCGCCGCCCCGGATCTCCGGAACCGCTGACCCCGACAACCCCATCCTCAGGGAGACGAAATATGACCGAGCAGGTCGACGTTCTCATCATCGGCTCAGGCCCCGCCGGTTCGACCTACGCCCGTACCATCGGCGACGCCGTGCCCACGGCGCGCATCCTCATGGTCGAGGTCGGGCCGCACATCCCCGGCGTCCGCGGCGCGCACACCCAGAACATGAGCGAAGAGGCCCGCGTCGCCGCGCAGTTGCTCACCCAGGGGCCCGAGACCGGCGTCGAGCGCGCCAAGGCCCTCGCCGACATCGCGGACGGCCTCGACCCGAGCCTCGAGTTCCGGCAGACGATCCTGCCCGGACTGTTCTTCCTCGACCCCCGTCCGAAGCTCGCCGAGGACGAGGTCGGGCTCTCCGCGGCCAGCATGGCCAGCGGGGTCGGCGGAATGGGCATCCACTGGGGCACCTCCTCGCCACGGCCGCACCAGTCGGAGCGGATCCCGTTCATCCCCGCCGACGAGCTCGACGCCGCCCTCGACCACGCAGAACAGCTCCTCGGCGTCACCAAGTGGGATGTGCCGGGGACGGGGCTGGCGGAGGCCATCCGGCGGGAGATGGCGGACGAGTTCGACGGCCCCGGCCTGACCCCGGTCGGTTTCATGCCGAGCGCCATCCAGTGGAAGGACGGTCAGGCGCACTTCTCCGGCACCGGCGTCATCCTGGGTGACCTGGAGGCCACCGTACCCGGATTCGAGCTGCGCGCCGAGACCCTCGCCAAGCGGGTCGTCGTCGAGGACGGCGTCGCCGTCGGCGCCATTCTGGAGGACCGCGGGACGGGCGATCTCCGCGAGGTACGCGCCCGGCACGTCGTGGTGTGCGCCGACGGGCTGCGTACCCCCCAGGTGCTGTTCGCGTCGGGGGTCCGCCCCGCCGCGCTCGGGCACCACCTGAACGAGCACTTCCAGGTCGGCGCCTTCGGATACCTGAACGACGCCTTCGACCCGGAGCGCCACGACAGCGACCCCGAGCGCCTCGGCTACGTGCTCGTGCCCTTCTCCGACGCCCGCCCGATGCAGGGCGGGATCATCGCGATGATGAACTCCCCCTACAGCCTCGGCATCGACGACGAGGCCCTCGCGTCCCGGCTCGTGGCGTTCGCGTGGTACGGCGCCAAGGACATCCAGTTCCGCGACCGGGTGGAGTTCAGCGAGACCGAGACCGACTTCTACGGCATGCCGAAGATGACCGTCCACTACTCCCACACGGACCAGGACCTGCGCACCATCCAGCGGCTGAAGGAGAACGCCCGCCGCAGCGCCGACCGCATCGGCGCCCTGGCCGAGGAGCCCGAGCTGGCCGCGGGCGGGTCGTCGCTCCACTACCAGGGCACGGTCCGCATGGGCGCCGCCGACGACGGGGCCTCGGTCTGCGACCAGTACCTGAAGGTCTGGGGCGTCGACAACCTCTACGTCGGCGGCAACGGCGTCATCCCCACCTCGACCGCCGCCAACCCGACGCTCACCACCGTGGCACTCGCATGGCGGGCGGCGACCAGGATCGCGGCCCGCCTGCTCGACCGTACCTAGTCGGTGGCGTGCTCCCCTGCTCCGCGGCCGGTCAGGGGCTGATGCCCTCCGCCAGCCTGGTCAGGACCCACGCGATCGCCTTCGCGTTCACGTGCAGCGCCGCCGTGTCCAGGTTGGCGATCCGGTCGCACGGCTGGTGGTAGCAGGGGTCGTAGAAGTCGCCCGCCTGCCCGCCGAAGACCCGGGCCACCTCCTCGGTCTTGACGTCGAGGCCCCCGCCCGAGTAGATCCCGCCGACCGGGATGCCGGCCTTCATGAACGGCTCGTGGTCGGAGCGGACGTCCTCGACGTCATTGGTGAGGAAGGGCAAGCCGCGGTGCCGGAAATAGCCGGAGAAGGCCGCCTCCAGCGCCGCCGAGCCCTCCGGGGCGGGCCCGGCGCCCTCGCCGGGGTGGTCGCTGTCATCCCCGTCCATGACGAACCGGCCCGAATTGGGCGAGGCGATCAGCTCGAAGTTCAGGTACGCGGCGATGGCCGCGCGCTCCGTCTGGCTGAGGTGGACGACGTAGTAGGCGGAGTCCAGCGCGTACAGTTCCTCCGCGCCCCACCAGGCGAAGCGCACCTTGTCGCGGACCCTGTGCTGGTACGGCGCGAGTTGGAGTGCCGTCTCCAGCAGGGCCGCCGCGCTGGTGCCGTTGTCGTTGATCCCCGGTCCTTCGGTCACGCTGTCGAGATGGGCGCCGGCCATGACGACCTTCTCCGGGTCTCCGCCGGCGGTCTCGGCGAGGATGACCTCGGTCGTCCCCGTCACCTCGTGGCCGCGCAGGTCCAGGTGCAGCCGCACGTCCCCGTTCGCGGCCGCCGGGGCCAACGCCCCGGCCTCGGCCTGGGTGATGGTCGCAACGGGCAGGCCGATCTGGTACGGCGGCAGCACGCCCAGGCGCCAGATGTTGCCCGGCCTGGGCGAGGGAAGGTAGGTCAGCATCGCCCGCGCGCCGAGCCCGGCCGCGACCTCCGCCAGCCGCGTGAGCGCGCACCTCGTCAGGTCCACCATGACCACCGCGCCGGTCAGGTCCTGGCCCGCGTAGTCGCCGTCCGCGCAGCCGTCGCCGCCCGCGTTCGGCACGGCGAGCCGCGCGTCGATGCCGCCCTCGGGCAGGGAGGGCGACCAGCGGCCCATGAGCAGGCGCACCTCCCTGCCCGCGCCGAGCGGGCCCGGCACCTGACCCGCGCCGCCGCTCAGGCGGGCGCTCTCGGCGTCGAAGGCGAAGTCCTCGAACGGCACCGGCCTGCGCACCACCCGGTATCCCGCCGTGGTCAGTCGGTCGACGAGGTAGCGGGCCGACTCGGCCAGCCCGGGGCTGCCGGTGGCCCGGTGGCCTCCGTTCCGGTCGGCGGCCCGTTCCCAGGCCCGCAGGTGGGCGAGCACCCCGTTGCCGTCGACCCGCCGTTCGATCAGGTCGGCGAGGCTCGGGGCGGCCGTGGCGGCCGGGGCCGGGGCGAGCACGGCGGAGGCGAGCAACAGGACGGCCAGACAATGTCGCAAGGTCATGAATCTCTCCTGGACAGGCGTTCGGTGAACGTTCGGGAAAGGGTGAAGAGCACGGCCACGCCGGCTATGAGCGTCACGATCGGCATCGCGAGCGGCGGGCCCGCCGCGTCGAGCGCCCACCCCACGACGGCGGGACCCGCCGGGGCGACGGCGCTCGCGACGAGATGGCTGGCGCCCTCGACGCTGCCCTGCAGGTGCGCGGGGGTGCTCTCGATCCGCCGGGTGCCGAGCACCACGTTGCCCACCGCGAGCGCGAAGAACATCACCGCGAGCGCCACGCCGATCGCGGCGGTCGTGCCGAGCAGCAGGAAGGAGAGCGGCACCAGGGCCACCGTCCAGCTCACCACGCGGACGATCAGCGGCGCGGACAGCCTTCCTGCCAGGTAGGACGAACAGGCGACGCCGATGAGGCCGCCGCAGCCGCCGATGCTCATCATCACGCCGACGTCGTCCGCGCCCGCCCCGAGCCGACCGGCGATGACGACGACGGCGACGTTGACGGCGCCCAGCGCGGCGTTCGTGGCCGCCGACCACAGCAGCACCGTACGCAGCAGCGCCGAGCGCCACACCAGGCGCAGCCCGGCCAGCGGGGTCGCGGCCGCCTCCACCGGGGCCCGGCCGCCCGGCGGCCGGGTCAGTGCCAGCGAGCAGAGCGCCGACACCAGGTAGGACACGCAGTCGAGCACGAACGGCAGCGCCGGAGACACGGCGAACAGCGATCCGCCCACGAGCGGCCCGGCCAGAGTGGCGGCGAACTGGGGGAACTGGAGCCGGGCAAGGACCGACGACAGGTGCTCCGCCGGGACGGACGACTTCACCGCGACCGTCTGGGCGGCGCGGAACAGCGAGCCCCCCGTGCCGTCCGCCACGGTCACCACGCAGATCAGCCAGAGCGACGCGACGTCGAGCCACACCGTGGCGGCGAAGACGCCGACGAGCACCGCCCGCGCGGACTCGACGGCGGCCAGCGCGGTCCTCGGCGGCAGCCGGTCGGCCAGGACGCCCATGGGCACCGCGGTCAGCGCCCTGGCCAGCACGCCCAGGCCGAACACCAGCCCGGCCTGGGCGGCGGCCCCCGTGAGCGAGAGCACCAGCAGGGGCATGGCCAGGTCCGACGCCCGGCTGCCGAGGAACGAGACCAGCTCCGCCGTGCCCAGCAGGCGCACGTTCCGCGTACCGGGCCGCGTACCGGGCCGGGTCCCGGTCGCCTTCAACGGAGGCGGTCCTCGGCCTCGCGCGGGACGAACCGGGCCCGCAGCCCCTCCGGCTTCAGCAGGGCCGACGGACTGGCCGGCCGGTTCGCCGGATCGGCGACGTCGAAGCGATAGCGCCGCACCAGCCTGGAGATGGCGAGCGTGAGCTGGAGCATGCCGAGCTGGGTGCCCAGGCAGACCCGGGGACCGGCACCGAAGGGCAGGTACGTGTGGCGCGCGTGCGGCGACTCCGTGCCGAGCCAACGGCCCGGGTCCACCCGGTCGGGTTCCGGCCACCAGCGCGGGTCGCGGTGGATCAGGTAGGGGCTGAACATGATCTGGTGGCCCGGCGGCAGGCTCCAGGACCCGACCTGGACCTCCCGCCTGGCCGTGCGCCCCATGAGCCACGTCGGCGTGTACGCGCGCAGCAGCTCCTTGACCACGGCCTGGGTGTAGGGCAGCTCGGTGATCTCCGGCGGGTCGTCCCGCCCCTCCCAGGCGCAAGCCTCCTCCTTGACCCTCCGGCGCACGTCCTGCTGGATGACCAGCTCGCGCACGGCCCAGGCGATCGCCGCGCCGGGGACGCCGTACGAGGCCACCAGCGTCACCCGCAGCACGTCGCGTACCTGCTCGTGGCTCAGCTCCGGCTCGCGGGCGGCCAGCAGGACGTCGAGGAGGTCGCGGGGCGCCTCGGGGACGGGCCTGGACCGGCGGCGCGCGATGAGGTCGTCGATCAGCGCCGCCGTCGCCCGCCTGGCCGCCAGGAAACGCCTGTTCCTGGCCGCGGGCAGCCAGCGTGGCAGCAGTCGCCCGGAGGACATGATGGGCAGCGCGGCGGCGACGTTCGCCTCGATCGTGGCGACGATCCCGGAGCCGTCGGCGCCGAAGCAGTAGTCGGCCACCATGCAGCCCGACGCCCGCGCCATCAGGTCCAGGACGTCGACGCGCCGGCCGCCCGTGCCGTCCGTCAGGTCGTCGAGGAGGCGCATCATGCGGCCGGCGTGCGCGGTGGCGACGGTCCGGTTGAACCCGCGCCAGCCCTTGCGGCGCGCGGCCATCCACGACGCCGCCTCCGCCGCCGTCGCCTCCGGGTCGCCGGCCCCGGCGAACATCGCGTCCTCGGCCAGGAAGTCGGTGTTGGTCCTGCCCAGGATCTCGTGGACGAGGGCGGGGTCGTTGACGACCGTCGTGTTCTCGTTGAAGGAGAAGACGTCGCCGTAGTCGCGGACGTTTCGCTGGAGGAAGCCGATCCGGTCGGCCTCGTAGTGTGGGGCGTTCCCTCGCAGCCAGTGCCCCCGCGGACCCGGCGGCAGGCTCGGCTGCACACGTGCCTTCACAACCATGGGACATCCGATCCTCGGAGTGGATCAGGGGCCGGCGTGACGCCGGCCCCTGATGAGCGAACGCCTAGTGCCTGGCGAACCACGTGTAGCGGCCGGCCATGCGCTGCTCGCCGAAGATCTGCTTGGCGGTACGGGAGATGAGCTTCGCCATCATTCCTCCAGATGGTTCGTTCTGTCTGACAGCTCGAAACCATAGGAATGCGGGCTCTCCAGCCCCTATCCGCCACCTATCCGGGCAAGATCCGTCATCCGTTCACGATCGGTCCAGGGCCGCGATGTCCCGTGCGATCTCCTCCGCCTCGGGCAGGCCGGCGCCCTCGGCGATGGCCTGGGCCTTCGTCCAGTGGGCGCGGGCGGCTGCCCGGTCGCCCTCGTCCAGGGCCAGCCGTCCGAGCCCTCGATGGGCGGGCACCGCCTTGACCTCCAGACCGAGGCGCAGCACCTGCCCGTAGCAGTCGCGCGCCGCCTCCGGGTCGCCGAGCGCGTGGTGAACCTGCCCGAGCACGTTGAGCGTCTGGCTCTCCGCGTCGGCGTCCTGGATCTGCCGCGCGAGCACGAGCGCCCGCCGCGCGCCGGTGAGGGCCGCGGTGTTCTCGTCCTGGCGGCGCAGGCAGTCGGCGAGCAGGTACAGCGCCCGCGCCTCGGCCTCCTTGGCGCCGAGCTGGCGGCCGAGCGCCAGACCGCGCTCCAGGTGGTCGCGGGCGTCCGGCAACCGGCCGGACAGCGTGTAGATCCAGCCGGCGTTGACCAGGCAGAGCATTTCGGCGAAGCGGTTGCCGAGCCCGGTCTGGATGTCGAGCGCGCGCAGCACGCAGGCCGCCGCCTCCTCGTAGCGTCCGAGCTTGGTGTTGACCACGCCCAGGTTGGCCAGGAAGAAGGCCCGGTCGTGCGCCGAGCCGTCCGTACCCAGCAGGTCGAGGGCGCGGTGCAGGTGCTCCTGCGCGTCGGCGAAGCGGCCGAGCCTGATGTGCACGATGGCCATGTTGCTGAGCACGCGGGCGCTGCCGGGCCCGTCGCCGTGGACCTCCCGTTCGAGAGCCAGGCTCTCGCGCAGCGCGGCCAGCGCGTCGCCGAAGTCGCCGGTGCCGAGCCGGGCGACGCCGAGGTGCCGGTAGAGCGTGGCCTGCCCGCCCCAGTCGGCGCACTCGCGGGCGGCACGCAGCCCCTGGTCGTAGACGTCGAACGCCTCGTCGCTGTAGCCGTGCCGTTGCAGCAGCGGGCCCAGGGCGGCCGCCAGCCGCCAGGCGTGGGAGTGGGCTCCCGTGCCGGCCGCGTGGCCGACGACCTCCACGAAGTTGAGCCGCTCGGCCGCGATGACGTCGCGTACGGCGGCGGGCGCGGGCAGCTCGGGCAGCTCGGAGCGGCGGCCGAGCACCAGCTCGCCAAGGTGGCGACCGGGGTCGAACACCTGCTCCGCGGCGTGTCCGAGATGCAGGTAGTGCTCGGCGAGGCGGGCCATCGCCGCCGAGCGCTCCTCCGGGCTCTCCTCGCGCTCGGCGGTGGCGCGGGCGTACTGGCGCAGGAGGTCGTGGAAGTGGTAGCGGCCGACGGCGTGCTGGGCGAGCAGGTGCACGTCCAGCAGCTCCTCCAGCAGGGGTTCGACCTCGCCCGCCGCGGCGTCGACGAGCGCGGCGGCGCCGTACACGTCGAAGTCCGCGCCGGGATGCAGCCCGAGCAGCCGGAACAGGCGCCGCTGGGCCGGTGCGAGATGCCGGTAGGAGACGGTGAAGGCGGCCAGCACGCTGCGGTCCTCGGTGGCCAGCTCCAGCAGCCTGCGCCGCTCGTCGCGCAGCCGGTCGGCGAGGTAGGCGACGGTCCACGTGGGACGGTGCCGGAACCTGGAGGTGGCGATGCGGATGGCCAGCGGCAGGTAGCCGCACAGCTCGACCACCTCGGCCACCTGCTCCGGCTCCCCGGCGACGCGCTCCGCCCCGGCCACCCGCAGGAACAGCTTGACGGCGTCGTCGGGCGGCATCAGCTCCAGCGAGAACGACGAGGCGCCCTCCAGCGCGGACATCCGCCGCCTGCTCGTCACCAGGACCCGCACGGTCGGCGCCCCCGGCAGCAGCCCGCGAACCTGCTGCGCGTCCTTGGCGTTGTCCAGGATCACGAGGACCCGTCTGCCCGCGAGGTCCGAACGCCACTTGGCGACCCGCTGCTCGAAGTCTCTCGGGATGCGTTCCGGCGGCACGCCCAGGCCGTCCAGCAGCACGTCGAGCGCGGCGGCCGGAGCGAGGGGCCGCTGTCCCGGCGTGTATCCGTGCAGGTCGATGAAGAGCTGGCCGTCGGGATAGTCGTCGGCGAGCAGGTGCGCGATGTGAACGGCCAGCGTCGTCTTGCCGATGCCGGCCATGCCGTCGAGGGCGGTGATCACCACTGCGGTGTCGGTGGCCGTACCCGTCAGCTCCAGCAGTCGCCGCACCTCGGCGGCGCGGCCGGTGAAGTCGGCGATGTCGTACGGCAGGCAGTTGCGCGCCGCCGGCCGGGCCTGGCCAGGTGACGGCTTCGCGGGAGCGTCGAGGGCGGGGTCGTTGCGCAGCAACTGCTCGTGCAGCAGGCGCAGCTCGGGGCCCGGATCGAGGCCGAGCTCGTCGGCCAGGAGCGCGCGGGTGCGCTCGTAGGAGTCCAGCGCGTCCGACTGCTGCCCTGACCGATACAACGCCACGATGTGCTGACGCCGTAAGGTCTCTCTGAAGGGATGTTCGGCCACGAGCCCGGTCAGCTCGGGCACCAGCTCGGCCGCTTCGCCGAGCGCCAGCCGGCACTCCAGGAGCTGTTCCCTGGCGGCCAGGCGTTGCTGGTCGAGACCCATGGCCGCGGCCTCGATGGCGTTCCCGGTCAGTCCTTGCAGGGCAGGGCCGCGCCACAGGTCGAGCGCCGAGGCGAGGGTCTGCGCCGCCGCAGCCGGCTCGCCCGCCTCGGCGCTCAGCCGGGCCGCCTCGACGGCCCGGCCGAACCGGTGGGAGTCCACCTGCTCCCCGTCCACGCGCAGGCGGTAGCCCGAGCCCTCGGTGGCCAGCAGCCGGCCGGCGGGGCCCAGGCTCCTGCGCAGCCTGGCCACGGCGTTGTGAACCTGCTCGCGGGCCGTGTCGGGCGGGTCCTCACCCCATAGCTCGTCGATCAGCCGCGAGGTGGAGACGATCTCGACCGGGTTCAGCAGGAGCGTGGCGAGCAGCCGCTGCTGCCGCGGCCCGCCGACGGACAGCCGTCCCCCGTCGACGACCACTTCCAGCGGACCGAGCAACCGAAACTCCGCCTTGATGCCCATATATCGGCATTATCGCGGCGGAGCCTGCCCCTTGGGAGCAGGTTCAGCGTGGGAATCGGATCAGGGGCAGCCCGGGAATCCAGTGGTGCCGCAGAGCCCGGCCAGGACTGTCTCCTTTGGTTCGGCCCTGTCCGTCAGGTTGACTCCGGCTACGGCCGCGCCCAGGGTCAGCGCGGCGAGCAGGGAGGCGATCACCACTCGCATGATGGATCGGTTCCGTTCTTCTCGGTGGCCGCCCCTTTCGGGCGATCCGGCGGGTACAGCCTGGCGGGCCGCCCTATCTGCGCGCTATCCGCGCATCGCGGCGCGGGAGCCGTTGTCAGCAACGCTCAGACGGCAGCACTCAAGGTCAGGTCGGTTCGGCATCACCGGAGCGGGCTTGTCGGGCGTCCTCGACCTCGGTCACGCCGCCCGACCCGGGCAGGTGCCGGAGCATCACGCCCACCAACCGCTCAGGGCGTACGAAGCCGTAGTGGCGGGAGTCCCAGCTCGTCGCGCGGTTGTCGCCGAGCACCACGACGGACCCGGGCGGCACGACCGTGCCGGCTATCCCGTCGACGTCCGGGTACTCCCACTCGGTGGGCAGCCGATCGCCCTGCACGGCCACGACCCGCTTGACGAGCAACTGTCGGCCGCGCGTGGTCGCCGGTGCGCTCCCGCTCGGGAGATCGGGGAACTCCACGACGACGATCTGCCCCACGCGGATCCGTTTGGTCCTGCGTACCAGCACGCGGTCGCCGGATCGCAGCGCCGGTTCCATGCTCGTGCCGTCGACGACGGTGACCAGGAAACCACGGCGAACCGACAGCACCAGCAGACCGGCGGCCAGCAGCACCACGACGGCTGGAAGAACGAGTGTCACAGAGCCTCCTGGTATCCGGCGGCCTGGAGCCGAAAGAGTCTGGCATAGCTGCCGTCGGCGGCCAGCAGTGTGTCGTGCGACCCGTGCTCGGTGATCCGGCCGCCGTCCAGGACCGCGATGTGGTCGGCGTCGCGGACGGCGCTGAGCCGATGGGAGATCAGCAGGCTCGTCCGGCCCTCGCGGTGCTCCCGCATCACGGTGTGGATCTCGTGCTCCGCCTCGGGGTCCAGGCCGGAGCTGGGCTCGTCGAGGATCATCAGGTCGCTGTCGTTCCGTACGAAGGCTCGGGCCAGCGCGAGGCGTTGCCACTGCCCGCCGGACAGGACGACGCCGGTCACCGGGTCGTCCTTGTCCGTTCCGACCACGAAGATGCGGGTCAGCGGTGTGTCGTAACCCCGGGGCAGCGCGGCGAGCTTGTCGTGGATGCCCGCGCGGCCGGCCGCCTCCCGGATCCGCCCTGGCTCACCCAGTGTGGTCAGGTCACCGAGGGCGATGTTCTCCCCGGCCGTCATGTCGTAGTTCATATGGTCCTGGAAAACGGCGCTGATCCGCTCACGCAGCATCGCCGGAGGGATGTCACGTAGATCCACTCCGTCCCAGAGGATCTGCCCTCGGGTCGGGTCGTACATCCGGCACAGCAGCTTGACGAGCGTGCTCTTTCCCGCGCCGTTCAGGCCGACGAGCGCGACGGCGCAGCCGTACGGGATCGCCAGGTTCACCCCGCGCAGGACCCAGGGATGGTCGTCGCTGTAGCGGAACCACACGTCCCGCAGTTCGATGCCCTGCCGCAACTGCGGGGCGGTCCCCTGCTGCGCCCGTGGGAGATCGGGTTCGGCCCGGACCACGGCGACATAGTGGGTGAAGGCCAGCAACCGCGCCTGCCCGCCGGAGATCGCCGCGGTCAGTGTCGCAAGCGCGGACTGCACGCCGATGACGGCCGCGAGGAACATGGCGACGTCTCCGACGCTGAGCGCGCCGCCCCGCGCCGCCGTGATCGCCCACCACAGGCCGACGCCTGCCACCGTCGCGCTCAACACCGTCAGTCCGCCCTGCACGCGGAGTTCCCGGAGGTCCATCCGCCGGCCGGCCGCATCGGAGCTTCGCCGTTCGTCCATCATCCGGGCGCGCAGGAACGCCCCGATGCCGAACAGGCGGATCTCTGTGGCCGCGGCGACTCCGGTGAGCAACTGGCTGTAGAAGAACTCCCGCCGGTGGAACTGTTCGATGCTCCACTCCATGGCCGACCGGCGCCGGGAGAGAAGGATCTCGGCGACGAGCGCTGGGATGGCGGCCACGAGCACCATGACCGTCATCGCCGGGCTGAGGATCAGCAGGGACGCGATGAAGCCGGTGAGGGCGAGCGCGCCACCGAGAGCGCTGCCGATGCCGTCCACGATCTCGGCGATGCGGCCGATGCCCTCCTGCGCGAGTCGAAGCCGGTCCTGGAAGGTCGGATTTTCGAAGTTACGCAGGCCCACCTGACGCTCGGCCGCGGCGAACAGCCGTTCGGTCGCGGTCAGGCCCGCCGACCGCCCGATCTGGGCCCTCAGGTAGTGGACCAGGACGGGCAGGACGGCGGCGCCCAGTCCGGTGGCGACCAGTGCGAGCGCCAACCCGCCGACCGCACCGTGCGGAGTCGTCAGCCGATCGATCACCAGTTTGGTCGCCCACGCGGTCGCGATCGGCGCCGCGGCCCCGACCAGAGTCGCCAGCAGGAACACCATCACGTTCGCTGAGGCTGCCCGCCAGATGAGTGAGACCGCCTCGGCGGCGGAGGCGCGCAGATCCCGCGCGCGGATCCGCAGGTCCCCCTTCGGGGCAGCGCTCACCGCTCACCCCTTGCCGGCGACGCGGTCGTGCTCGAGCTTCGGAGGCGGCAGTTCCTCGATCTTGGATCCCGTGGCGACGACCCTGTGATCATCTCCGACCAGGTAAAGCGCCGGGGTCCAGGTGTTCTGCAACGCTCGCGCCACGGGTCCGCCGTCGAGGCCGGCCACGACGACCCGGGCGACCGGAGTGAGAGCCTGAACCAGCTCGGCGTCATCGCCGCCGACCACCGCCAGCACGTCCTTACGACCCGACTCCCGCACGTGTTCGACGAAACGCGGAAGCAGATCGTGGCAGGCCTCGCAGCCTGCGGAGAAGAATCCGACCAGGCCGGTCAGGCTGTCGTGGGACACCGGCTCGCCGGTGGTCGTCACGACGGCGAACTCCCCGACGGCGGAGCCTGGACCGAGCGCGAACACGGGCCCGGGATGCCATCCCGCCTGGTCGGCCTGTGTCCTCATGCGGCGCAGGATTCCGATCGTGAGCAGCAGGTTCAGCAGGCACAGCACACCGAGCAGCACCACGGCGGCGACAAGATAGGGCATCAGGAAGTCCTCGCGAACAGGTCGATGATGTCGTCGAAGGAGACGATCAGAATCGCTCCGATGAGGCCGGACGAGGCCGCCACGGCCAGGTCGGCAGGCGGGAGCTCCTTGGGTGTCGGCCCACCGAGCACGGTCATGAACGACAACGCGGTGTTGCGGACCAGATGACGGGGCCGAGAGGCGTACTGGACGCGCCGAAGCATCGGGGTGGAGCAACCCGCCCCCGCTGGAGTGCGATCGTGATGGCGCTGGTGAACGCGGCGATCAAGCCGGCGCAACCCGCCCTCACGTACTCCATCCCTGCGTCTTCTCCTCGTCAGCGCCGGACGGCGGCGTGCACCACCGCCCGGCGCGCCTGACGGTCAGGTCAGCAGCTGCCGACCTTGGTCCACTGGCAGCCGGTCTGTGGGCAGCAGAAGCGGTACCAGTAGCCCGGGTGGCCGGCGGCGTTGCAGAAGTAGCTGCCGCTGCAGGCGGACGCGGTTGCCTTGGGGGCAATCCGCTCGATCATTCGATCAATGAGACGGCTCATGACTTTCTCCTTTTCGAATATTCATTGCCAGAAATATGCCGGATAGGATCGACTGCCATTACCAAGCCTTCTTCAATGACCCGCGGCCTCACAACCTTTCGCATACCGCGACCCACCCCCAAGAAAATGGGGCAACAATCCAGCACTGTATAGGGTGACCGTAAATCCGAAAAGATGGTGATCTGTGACGAAGATCACTTGCGTTTGGTGTTTCGGTGACGAACATGGCCGTTGACCTTGATCGAACCGCTCCGCCCGCCCGCGGGACGTCGCACACCGAACCGCATTTACTTGGATGGCTTCCGCGTGTCAGCCTTCACGTCATACTCTCCGGAGTTGAGCGGTAACCGGCTGTAGAGCCGACGGGAAGGCTCGATCTCTTGAGAGGGCCGAGTCCATGCCGGGCAAGTCTCCCCACCCCGCCGAGCGGTGCGGGTGGTGACCTGTAGAGGCCCTCGAACGCGACGGACTGCGTATTCCGATACCGGAATGTCGCCGGAGAGGATTGCACCGGCATTCGATCCATTCAAAGATGGCGCCGGCCCGTTATTCTCGGGCGTTCCAGATTCCGGCGTCGAGAAGCCGGGCCACAGCTATCGCCAATGCCCTCACCACGAGATCAGAATCCTGCCGTGCGTCGACGGACCAGCCGATGATCCGGCACGGATAGGCATTTATGACAGCAGCGCAATAAAGCTTCTCTTTCGCCGGTGGGATGCCCGGTGATATCGGTCAGCAACAGCCGATCAGACGCCTCGACATCGAAGCGGCGCTGCACCAGGTCCTCCTCGGCGGCCTGGCTGACCAGGTCGCGGCGGCCCTCGCGCCGGTAGACGCCCGGCAAGTCCGCCGCGCGGCTCGGGTCGGTCGAGCCACTCGTCATATCCCGGGATCGGCACCTGGAGTACTTCGGCAGGTCACCGCGACCGGAATGCGGCCGTCGGCGCGCCGCCGATCTTATGGCGCTCAAGCGGTCGTGACAAAGTCCTCGGGATCGTCGTCGGGCAGCGACCACGCCAGTTTCAGCGTGGGCATGGCCAGCCCGAGAAGGAACAATGCCGCGGTCATGCTGGAGGTCAGCGATCCTCCATCCGGCCGCCCGGCGACCACCAGGCCGTAAGCGAGGTCGACCAGCATCAGCAAGGCGAACGTCTGGTAGCTCCGGTAGTGCGCGTTATTGCGAAGTTCGGTCTCGCGCTCGTCCAGATCCCGGCCGTCCCCCGTCATCCGTCCCGTGAGGGACCGGAGGACGTACAGCCCGCCGACACCCAGCAGCAGGCCCGCCACCATCAGCACGGCGGACACCTCCAGGGTCGGCTCCCGGAACAGCGCCGCCCCGGCAATCAGGAATGCGAAACCGGCGAGCACCGACATCGCAACCTGGCGGCGGCGGGCCCTGGTTCGCGGTAGTGCGTTGCTGGGCATCTCTTACTCCCGGTAGAGCTGGGTGGACAGTGGGGTGAACGGCTTGCGGCTGAAGACGGTCTCCACCGGCAGATCGAACACGGCGCAGATCCGGAACGCCAGGTCAAGGCTCGGATAGTGGTCGCCCCGCTCCAGCGCGCCGATCGTCTGCGGGTTGACCTGGACGGCCTCCGCCAACGCTGCCCGGCTCATGTTCCGCTCGGCGCGGAGCACCTGCAGCCGGTTGTAGATGGGGAGCGCACTGCCACGCCTCACCGGACTCATGAACAAAATATTGTGAAAACACAACATAATGTCAAGTCTGCACACTGTTTCATCAGGTTGGTCTACTGCTCCAGATCCAGGCCTTCGTCCTGGTCCGGCAGCACCTCACCGACCTGCCGTCCGATCGTGCTGATCGGACGGGGTCCGGCGTTTGCGGCTGGTCAGGCACCTTCCAGCCCGCGGGCTTCGTGGAGCCAGGCGGCGAACAGGTCGGGGTCGATGTCGGCAGGTTCGCGGAGTTTCACCCCGGCCATGGCCCTGGCACCGGGTTCGAGACGGCCGGACGGGTCGGACAACTCCTGCCCTCGCCAGAATCCGAAGCTCACGTACGCGGAGTACGCCTTGAGGTAGCAGACCGGGGAATCGCCCGGCTTGTCGCCGAGGCTCCACACCGGGTGCCCGTGCCAGACGGCTCCGGCTCCGGGCAGCACCGCCTCGATGATCGGCAGGAGTTCGCCGGCGATCCGGCGCTGGGACTCGGGCAGGACGGCAAGGTAGTCCCGCACCGTCGCGAACTTGGTCATGTCAGTGTCCTTCCTGGTGGTGAGCCGGCGGCGGGGGTTCAGAGGCTGTGGCGGTAACGGGCGGCGACGAGGGCGACCCAGAGCATGGCGGTGAGGGTGCCCACGGCCAGCACCAGGGATCCGGCCGCACCGCCGCTGATCGACCAGCCGTTGCCGATCAGCAGTGCGGTGCCGGCGACGTGGGAGGCGACGGCGTGGCCGCGGTTCCCTGACCGGCCGAAGTGGCGGCCCAGCACGTAGCAGGCGGCGGTCAGGGCGGCGAACGAGATCGACCCGGCGGCCAAGTGGCCGTAACCGTGCCAGGACAGAGACGTGGGCACCGCGTCGAAGCCCGCGGGGAAGCCGTTGCCCGGGTCCATGACGAGGAGTCCGGCGACGATCATTCCGATGCCGTTGACGAGGACGAGCCGCGGCGCCCACGTGCCTCCGGGGGCGCCTCGCAGCGCTCGGCGCAGCCCGGCCGCTCCGGCGATGGTGAGGATGCCGGCGATCACGAAGTTGGCGATCTGCAGCCAGCCGAGAGAGCCGTTGCTCAGCAGGCTCAGCGGGTGGCGGGTGAGGTCGAAGCCCTCCCGGGTGGCCGCCTGGGCCAGGGATACGACGGCCCACAGGGGTGCCGCGACGGCCGCGCAGGTGAGCAGGGACCGGGTGGCGCCCGAGTCGGAGGAGGCGGTGGTGTCGGCGGCGGGGGTCTGGATGGCGGTCATGGCCGGTGCCTTTCGGTTGGTCTGTGCGGTTCTCACCCACACGTCGACCCACCGATGCGACAGGGAACGCCAGCATTCCCTGTCACATAGTGTTGCTCGACGCTTAGCAGAGCTACGACAACGGCATGGAAGACGAGGAGAACCCCTCATGCGCTACCTGATGATGTCCAAGTCCGCGGACACCGCCCCCGACGAGACCCTGTACGTGGAGATGGCCAAGTTCGTCGAGGAGATGACCGCGGCGGGTGTGCTGCTGGCCACCGGCGGCCTTGAGCCGGGCGGTATCCGGATGACGTCCTCCGGCGACGAGATCACGGTGACGGACGGCCCGTTCGCCGAGGCCAAGGAGGCCGTGGTCGGCTTCGCGCTGGTCGAGGTCCGGTCGAAGGAGGAGGCGATCGAGCTGGGCCGGCGCTTCCGCAAGATAGTCGGCGACGGGGAGAGCGTCATCCAGCAGGTCTTCGGCCCCTGAACCGGCATGGCGCCGCCCCGGCTTGCGATCGGGCCGGGGTGGTGCTGTCATCGTCATCGTGACCGTCGCCCATCGCACCGTCGACGCGGTCTGGAAGTTCGAGTCTGCCAAGATCATCGCAGCGCTCACCCGCATGGTGCACGACGTCGGCCTCGCCGAGGAGCTCGCCCAGGACGCGCTCGTCGCCGCACTCGAACAGTGGCCCGAGTCGGGCATCCCGGACAACCCCGGCGCTTGGCTTATGACGACCGCCAAACGGCGGGCGATCGACCACATCCGGCGCTCCCAGCGCAGGGAACGTAGACACGAGCAGCTCGCCCGCGAACTCGACGAACGCCAGGACGCCTCGGAGCAGGACGACGTCCTGCGGCTGATGTTCATCTCCTGCCACCCGGTGCTGCCCACCGAGGCACGGGTCGCGCTGACGCTCCGGCTGCTCGGCGGCCTGACGGCCGCGGAGATCGCGCGGGCGTTCCTGGTCGACGAGCCGACCGTCGCCCGGCGCATCGCCGCGGCGAAACGGAGGCTGGCCGAGGAACGGGTCCCGTTCGAACTGCCGGAGGGTTCCGCCCTGGCCGAGCGCCTGTCGTCGGTACTGGAGGTCATCTACCTGATCTTCAACGAGGGGTACGCGGCCACGTCCGGGGACGATCTGATGCGGCCGGGCCTCTGCCTGGAGGCGCTGCGGCTGGGCCGGTTGCTGGCCGGGCTGGCGCCGCACGAGTCGGAGGTGCACGGGCTGGTCGCGCTCATGGAGATTCAGGCGTCCCGTACGGCCGCGCGCATCGGGTCGGCGGGCGAGCCCGTCCCGCTGCACAAGCAGAACCGGGGGCGCTGGGACCAACTGCTCATCCGGCGCGGCTTCACCGCCATGCTGCGGGTGCGGGAGAGCGGCGGCCCGCCCGGCCCGTACGCGCTGCAGGCCGCGATCGCCGTGTGCCACGCGCAGGCACGGGCCCCCGAGGACACCGACTGGGCGCAGATCGCGGCCCTGTACGCCGCGCTGGTCCGGCTACTGCCGACACCGATCGTGCAGCTCAACCGGGCGGTGGCGGTCGGGATGGCGCAGGGGCCACAGGCGGGGCTCACTCTGGTCGACACGTTGACCGACGAGCCCGCGCTGCGCGACTACCACCTGCTGCCCGGTGTCCGAGGCGATCTCCTCGCCCGGTTGGGACGGCACGACGAGGCCCGACTGGAGTTCGAACGGGCCGCGGCCCTGACCAGGAATGCGGCGGAACGCGACTTCCTGCGCCGCCGCGCCGACGAGATCCCCGTCACCGGTCAGCCGGAGGTCACCCTCGCCCAGGCCGCCCGGGATTTCCTCGCTCGCGACGACCTGGACGCAGGAACGGTCCGTTCGTACGGGCAGACCTTGGGACGCCTGTGCCGGTCCCTGGGCGGTCACCTGCCGCTGACCGCTCTGACCGCCGACCAGGTGACGCAGGTGTTCGCGACGACCTGGGGCGGGGCGGCGTCCGCGACGTGGAACCGGCACCGGGCCGCCGTCCGCTCCTTCGGCGCGTGGGCGGCCCTGGACGACCTCGCGGCGGGCCTCGACCGACGGGGCGAGACCCGGCCCAGGACGGAGACGATCAGTGCGGATCGGCTCGACGCGCTGTGGCAGCGCCCCGGCCTGCCCCTGCGCGAACGCACCCTGTGGCGGCTCCTGCACGAGTCCGCCGCCGGAGTGAGCACCGTCCTGTCACTGAACGTGGAGGACCTGGACCTGGACGACCGGCGGGCCCGCGTCGGCGGCACCTGGGTGAGCTGGCGTTCCGAGACCGCCCGGCTCCTCCCTCGGCTCGTGGCCGGGCGTACCCGGGGCCCGGTGTTCCTCGCCGACCGCCGTCCCGGCCCGGCCCGCACGCCGGCTCCCGCCGACCTGTGCCCGGAGACCGGCCGTCGCCGCCTGTCGTACGAACGGGCCCAGTACCTCTTCAAGCAGGCCACCAAGTCCCTGGACCCGGCGGGCGACGGCTACACCCTCCGCCAACTGAAACCCCCTGCCGACGCGAGGGCAGGACGGACCCGCGACCATCAGGGCCCTGCCCCACTCCACGCCTCTACCCTTCCAGGCGGATCAGGCGGTCAGGAGGCGTGGGAGCCGTCCCAGGGTTCGTGAACAGCGGCCCGGGTGGGTGTCGAGCCACTGCTTCGGCAGGTCCTGGGCGGTGTCGACGGACGCCCGGCGGTGGGCTTCGGTTCGGGTGCGCTGGAAACCGGAGTCCTGGTGCTGTGAAGGTGCTGTGACCGTGGCGGTGGCGGAGCACTCCCGGCAGGCCGTACCGGTTGATCGGCCGTGGAGGTGAGCGCGCACGAGCCTCGCCGCGGCGGAGGGGCGGCATCCGCCAAAGGGCAGGTCAACCGTCGCTGCAGAGGATTGCCGCTCCAGCAGTGACTTTCAGTAAAAGCGCAGGTCATTCATTGACAATCGATTGCCATCACGATTAGCGTCACACTCTGAAACGCATCGTCACCATCGAGACCGAGAAGGCCGTGGTGGACGTGGAGGCCGAAAGCGACGGCGTCATCCTCAAGGCGCTGGTGCCAGAAGGCGCCCACGTCGAGGTGGGCGCGCCCATAGCGCTCATCGGTGAACCCGGCGAGCGGGTGGCCGACCTCGACGCCCTGCTGACCCAGCTCGGCGTGACGGCTCCCCCGCCACCGGTCGCCGCCGCTCCCGGCGCCGCGACCGTCTCCCGGCCGTCGGCCGACGCCGTCCCGGACGGATCCGGCCCTCGGATCTTCACCAGCCCGCTCGCGCGCCGGATGGCCGCGGAGGCCGGGATCCCCATCGAGGAGATCACCGGCACGGGCCCGCACGGCCGGATCGTCAGAAGAGACGTGGAGGCTGCCATCGCCGCCCGCGACACCCGCCCCCACCCCCACGACGTGCCGGAACGGTCCCCCGCGAGCGCGCCGCCCGCGGCGCCGCAGGCTCCCGCCCAGGCACAACCGTTCACCGACCTCCCGCACGCGCGCATGCGCCGGGCCATCGCCACGCGCACGGCGGAGAGCAAACGCTCCATCCCGCACTTCTACCTGCGCGGTACGGCCAGGGTAGACGGCCTGCTGGAGGTGCGCCGCCGGCTCAACGACGGCGCCCCGGTCCGCGTCTCGGTCAACGACCTGGTGGTCAAGGCCGTGGCCTGCGCCCACACGCTGGTTCCGGCGATGAACGTGATCTGGACCGAGGACGCGGTGCGCTCATTCCCCTCTGTCGACGTCGCGGTCGCGGTCGCCACCGAACGAGGGCTCGCCACACCCGTGGTGAGGTCGGCCGACCAGTTGAGCGTGTCCTCCATCGCCTCGACGGTGCGGGACTTCGTGGAGCGGGCGAAGAACGGCAGGCTCGGGCAGGCCGAGCTGGAGGGCGGCACGATCACGGTCTCCAACCTCGGCATGTACGGGACGGAGGAGTTCGCGGCGATCATCAACCCGCCTCAGTCGGCCATCCTCGCGGTCGGCGCCGCACGCAGGGAGCCGGTGGTGGGGAAGGACGTGATCGAGGTGGGGACGGTGATGAGGGTGACGCTGTCGGTCGATCACCGGCCCGTCGACGGAGCGGTCGCCGCCGAGTGGATGAGGGCGTTTCTCACGCTCATCGAGAACCCACTCCGCATCCTGGCCTGACGGAGGGGTGTAGTGGCGTCCGCCGTCCTGTCCGGGAGCCCGTTATCACGCGGGTTGCTGGGCGCTCGGCGGATGACCGGTGTCAGAGGCCGAACAGGCCGGTGCCCTGGAGCGGAGGGGGAGCCGTGGACTCGCGGATCATCAGGGTGACGGGCAGGGTCACCGTAGAGATCTCCCGCTCGCGATAGATCATGTCGAGCAGCAGCTCAGCCCCGCGAGCCCCCAGCTCATACGTCGGCACGCGGACCGTGGTGAGGGCCGGAGACATCCGCTCGGCGAAGTCGATGTCGTTGAAACCGACCACGGAGACCCGCTCGGGACAAGGGATCCGGTTCTCCTTCAGCGCGTCGAGCACCCCCAGCGCGAGCAGGTCGTTCCCGGCCACCACGGCCGTGAACGGTTTGCCGCGCTTGAACAGGTCCCGCATGCACCGGGTGCCGGCCGCGATGCTGTAGGCCTCCGCCCGCACGACGAGCTCGGAGCGGTGCTTCAGGCCGTAGCGGTCCAGCGCCGCTTCGAACGCCAGCAGGCGTGCCTGTCCGGTGCTGGTGTCACCGGGGCCCGCCACGTGCGCGATGCGCTCGTGCCCCAGAGCCACCAGGTGGGCCATCACGTCGGCGATCCCCTGCGGGTCGTCGGCGATCACCGCCGAGGTCCGGGCGTTGGCGCTCGTCCGGTTGAGCACCACCACGGGGACGCCATCCTGGGCGATCTCCTCCAGCGCCTGGTCCTCCAGGCGGGCGCTCGCGATCAGGAAGCCGTCGACCTGCCTGCTGAGCAGCGCCGCGATCATCCTGCGCTCGCGCTGCGCGTTGTTGTCAGTGCTCGCGATCAGCGCGGTGTATCCGGCCTTCTCCAGGCTGTCCTCGACGCCACGGACGATGCGCGGGAAGAGGGGGTTGGTGAGGTCGGGGATCAGCGCGCCAATGGTCTGGGTGCGCTGGGTCCGCAGCGCGCGACCAGCGATGTTCACCTCGTAGCCGAGTCGCCGTGCCACATCGATGATGCGCGCGGCCGTCTCCGCGTTGACGCGCGACCGGGTGGCGGGGTTGAGCGCCCGCGACACAGTCCCGACGTGCACGCCGACTTCCCGCGCCACGTCCACCAACCTCGCCCCAGCCATGATGCAAACGATAGCACCCTCAAGCAAATGATCTTACCCCTTCGATCGGCGGCCGCTTCAGAGTGACTGATCAACTATGCCGGCCGGCCCTGAGATTCCTCATCGTCGGTGGCAACGGTTTTCTCGGCGGCGAACTCGCCAGGCAGTGTTCGGCGGCCGAACATGAGGTAGCCGCGACGTATCTGACCCGATCAGGAGATACCGCGAGTGTTGAGTGGTTGCCGCTGCCAAGACAGCGGTGAACGGGATCGCGCCAACTACGGCGACAGCCCGGACATCCCTGATCACCGGTGACGGTGATTCTCCGCACGAGGCGCTGGTGCACTCACTGACCACCGGCAGGGCGAGAGGAATGCTGTTCGCCGACGACGTGCGATGTCCTGTGCACGTCGTCCATCTCGCTACGGCGCGCCGGCATGTCTCATACCCCCAGACAACCGATTGCCGTGAGTCTGCGTATCCCCCGGCGCCTCGCCGTAGCACCGGTCTTTCAAGCTCGGCTGCAAAGGGCCACCTCCATCGGGAGAAGGTCGCGATCACCGGTGAACCTCACCCCAGAAACTGCCGCGCACCACGCTGCCATGCCAATCGGGCGGGGGCGTCACACGTCAGACAAGCTTGGGGACACGCCGAACAGTGTGACGGTGATTTCGGATGAGTGTTTTCGGTGGCATTCCGCATTAGCGGGTCAGGCGACAGGGCAGGCAGCGTGAGCAGCAGTCCCATACGTCTGACAGCAATGCCTCGCAGTACACCGCCTGGGCCCCTCGTGGTCGGGGCCGCTTCGGTCACTCGTCGCGCGGGCTCCCAATACAGGTCCTTGCTCGGATGCGGCCCCGTTCGACCGATGAGACGCTTGACCACGCCCGGTTGACGAAGCCGCCGTAACCCCGGCCGGGCTTCCCTCCCACTCCGCGCGCGTACCAATCGCCGCCGCGGGTGAGAACCCCGGCCGGGCTCGGCCGGTCAACTCCGAGGCCGACGCAGGTGCCGCTCAGCGCTACGGAGAGGTCCGGGGTTTCCGCCGCGCCGAGACGGCCGCGACGGGAGGCGGACCGGTCAGTCGCAGTGGACCGACACCCCGACCGCGGAGGCGTCCTCGACGTAGCCCTCCACGTCGATGCACTTACCCGGGGCTTTGACGTACACCGGGCCCGCGTAGTAGGCGAAGTCACCCTTGTCCTCGTCGGTGGCGGGCTTCGTGCTCAGGCCGATCACCACGCGCTTGAAGGTCTTCTTTCCATAGGTGTCACCCGTTCCTACGGCCAGGGCGCAGTTCTGCTGGGTGGCTGCGCTGTAGTAGACCTCCAGGTAGCCCTTCGTCGCGAAGTTGGCGGTGATGGGATATGAGGCAATCTCGGTGTAGCCGCTCCCGCAGGGACCGGCGGCGCTCGCCGGGGTCGCGACCGCGACGAGCCAGGTGGAGATCATCGCCACGCCGGCCAGGGCGGAAAGCTTGCTGGAAGTGCGCATGTGCTTCCTTTCGCCGTTCATTACTGTCCCGCGAGCCATGAGGGCCTCGTGTGCGGGAGCGTGGTGATCATATAGAGGCTCGGTGGACGGCAGTTAGCTGACCTGCGTCATCGAGGCGACCGCTACGCGACCCCGGTGATCTGTCCGCCCGGCCGGAGTGCCCGCCCTGATGCGCCGGGTGCCGCGAGAGTGTCGACCCACTCGGCCGGACGTGCTGCTGTCCCTGGCCGTGACGGTCGCCGGGCTGATCGAGTCGTTCGGCCGCGAGGGCCGCTCCCAAGCAGTCCTCTCCGCCGTCATTGAGGGATCGCCGCCACTGGACCACCTCCAGCTACCCAGCCAGGCGCGGCGGCCGAGATCCGCCTCCAGCGCGGCGCACAGTCGGCACGGACCTTGTCCGGCCGCTTCCGAGGCAGCCCGAGCCGGGCCGGGCCCGCCGATCTTCTCCAACACCGGCTGAAACTGCCGGGAATCGCCACGCTGACCGGCGGTGCCGATGAACGACAGCACCCTGTTCCCCTGCTCGCAGGACAGGTGCGTCTTGGCAGTCGGCCTGAATCGCCCTGGGTTCGGTGGAGACTTCGGTGTGCCCCGACTTCGGTGGAGTCGCGTTCCTGGATTGTCATGCCACGGTGGACGCATGCTGCCTCGGTAGCCGATTCGGCGGAGCCGGGATCGCGACAGCTAATCCTGGACTGCCCATGCCTCCCGAGGAAGCCGGTGAGACGGGTCGTGGTTCATTGCCTCAGCCGGTAGGAAGACTGGTCGCCTGCCCGCTGCACGCCTACCACCGTACCGAGGGAGATTGAACCCGGTTCGCTGGGCGATGTCGCCGGTTCGGCTGGGGCTGAGATGGACGTGCTGCAGGGTGCGCCAGCGTTGCTCAAGAAGCGCGAAGCCGCGTTCTCCCGGGCAGCGGAGAGAACGAAGACGTAATGCCTCCGAGCGCGGCAGTCACCTCACTGGGACTCGTCCCGAAGCGCAGCGCAGCGGCCCCACGCTCACCATCACGAGCACGTCGTCCGGAGTCCATTCGAGACCGAAGAAAGAGAGGTACTCGCCGACGAACAGCCGCACGCTCGTATCAGCGAGGCTGGTCGTCTGATGAGACGTTGCCAGGCCAGACACAGGGTGAAGCGGAGGTGAGGAACAATCCGCCGGCCTCGTTGGCCTGTGCGGCCATCCGGAACCCGTCGGCCGCGTTCTCCACCCACAGGTATAGCCCCCGCGGTCGGGCGTCGATCAACACGGTGAACCTGTGATCTATCCACCACGCACGCAGCACGTCGAAGAGATGACCGTAGTGTTCGGGCGGCAGATCATGGATCCGGTAGTCCACCGACGCCACGACCCTTCCGGCTGGTCCCCCGTCGGAAGGCTCGTTACAGGGCGCGGGGTCGCCGGCGATCTTTTCGGCGCGTGCGTGGGCGGGAAGTTGCGCGAAAACCCGCCGAAAGTTGTCCTCCACACGTTGAGTGGCCTGTTCAAGAGTGAGTTCACCGTGCATGATTCCTCGGATCAGTAGATCGGTTGGTTGGCGATGATGTTGCCGATGTTGACCAACGCAGGGTTGCCACTTTCCCAATAGAGGTCATGCACCGCCTTGCTCAACCCGAAAACGTACCAAGGCCCGGGTGCGCCTGGATCTGCTGCGATCTCCGCGGCGCCGAAAGCTACGGAGGTCGGCGCCCTGCCATGCCACCAGTTGACGAGCCGGATCACATCGTGATCAGCGGTCATGGCGAACACGTGGTTCGGAACATCCTGCTGGTCGACCCCGGCCAGACGGAGCTGATCGGCACGGGCGACGCCAGTTCCGGGGCTCGCCACAAAGAGCACCTTGTCCGCATTGAGCACGCCGTCCCTTCCCGTGTGCCCGACGACCACCGTGCCGTAACTGTGTCCGATCACAGTGTTGTGCGACCGGGGCCCCTCATGTGTAACCCTCAAGCCGTCCAGGAACCGGCTCAATCCGGCCATCGCGGCATCCGCGAACCCCTTCCTCATCGCTTCTGGAACAAGTGACTGGGGTGCGTGGTAGTCCATCCAAGAGATCACTGCCGTCGACGGCGAACCGGCCTTGGTAGCTGACAGTGCGATAGCGTCGATTTCTCGGATGAACCGGGCGTTGTTAGCGCCCAGGCGTGTGAAAGTACCCGGCACATAGACAGCCGTATTCGCGGCGGTATCCGGGTTGCCGGCCGAGAGGATCACACGCCCGGTACCCTCGCCACTGATACGCAGCACGAACAGTTGGGGATGCTCGGCGCTAGGCGGTGCGGCCAGCCGGTCTTCGATGGCACGGATGCCTTCTAACCTGTCGTTCACCGTCTCCAGCCGTTTAACGGCATTCTGGTCCAGTCGTGGGTGGGCGTTGAGCTGGTCTCGCTCGGTAATCAGTTGGGCTTTCACATCGGCAACCAGCGATCGGTTCACCTGGTCTCTGGTCACCACAGGAATCCCGTCCAACGCGCCGATCTCCGGACCTCGCGTGACCAGCAACGATTCCTGCTGCTGCGCCGTGAGCGCGTGCCATCTCGCATTCACGTCGGTCGGTAAAGCGCCCGGCTCGAACAAATCAGGGCGGGCGGGTTGCCCGGACGACAGGTCGGGCGTCGCGGGCGGGGGACCGTCCTCCCCTGAGCGCGCCGTCGGCGCTTCCTCCCCCGCCCTCCTGGAACTCGCCGTCGAGACGTCTTCCCGGAGTCGCGTCGCCGGCACCTCTTCGAGCAGGTGCCTCGCCGAGACCTCTTCGGGACGGCTTCTGCTGGGCATGGCGTGGGCGCGGTCAACATGGTCACGCCCGGCGGCCGAAGTGTCGCGGCGGGCCACCGCAAGTTCGTCGGGTCGTGTCGGTCGGGGCGCACCTTCCCTGGGCGGATGGGCCGGTGCTGGAGAATCTTGCCCGTCTGCCTGCGACACGGTTCTGTCAGTGTTGCCGGGCTCGGAGCGAACCGGCGCATACTCAGGCGAGCCGCCATCCGATACGGGGTGCGTCCGGACGGCACCTGGGCCATCCGCGCCTGACTGGGCAGGCTGGTCGGCTCCCCTGCTCAACGAGGTCTGCTGTGTCGGTTCGGGAGGCTGCTTGGACGGCACCGCCGGCGCGTCCTCGATCGGGCCCGAGTCGCGGGTCCGGGCCGGAATCGGTTCGGCGGACGGCTCGCGAGGGCTCGTCGCGGGCGGGTCGACCCGGTGGGCGGCAGGGTCGGCGGCAAGGTCGGCGGCAGGCTCTCGGCCGAGCCTGGTGGTGGGCGCGTCATGCTGGCGTAGTTGAACGGTGGGGGTTTCGCCCCCTTCGGCGTTCCGTGCCCAGTTGATCATCTGGTCGATGCCGCCGGTCGGTGGGATCCGGTCCGGGGTGGGCTGCGGGCGTGCGGCGGCCAGGCCCGTCTGGGGCTCTGGTGGTTTGTCCGCGGCGCGCGGCGTGGTCTGCTGCTCCGGTACGGCGCGTGCCGCCGGGTCGCTGGGGTCTGGCCGGGGCGGGAGCGCGGGTATGGGGTCGCCGCCGTCGCGGGTCCGGATCGGAGGGGTGGGCTCGGGCCCGCCGGGAGCCCGGGGTGGCGTGCCGGGATTGCCCGCGCTGGGCGGTGGGTCGCCTCCGGGGGGCGGTGGGTCACCTCCGCCGGCGCGGCCGATGCGCGGGCTCCAGCTCGCCCAGTGCGCATCCGCCCCTCCGAGCGCTCCGGCCGTGACGCCTTTGGCCACCATCGTCCAGTCGATCGGCTGGCCGCTCAACAGCATGGTGGCGAGAGTGACCCCGCCACCGGCCACGGCGGAATGCCCCATTAGCTCCAGAATCGAGCGGGGCGGCAGCAGCCCCGTGGTCAGCGTCAACGCGACGCCGGTGAGGACGCCGGACAGTGCCGACCAGCCCACCCGTTCCCAATCGATCTCCTCGCGCCGGGACTGACTCGCCTGCACGTAGAGGTCCAGCCCGCCCATCAGCGTCCCGAACAGGGCCACGTTGAACAGCAGCCTTTTGGCCAACTGCCGGATCATCATCCTGGTGATCTGCGTCCGGGCTCCCGCAGCAGCCCAGGCCCACCCCGAGGCGGGTGACAGCTTCAGGCACATCAGCCACACCAGTTGGAAGATCAACAGCAGCACCGCAGCCTTGATCATCCGCTTGGTGTACTGGACCTCCACGCCCAGGTCGTTACAGGCCAACGCCAACCCCGCCAGGCGAATGAGCAACTCCTCCTTGCGGCTGGCGGTGTCGTCCCCTACCCGCTCCACGAACCGCCTGAGCGCCTCCCCGTCCCAGTCGCCGCGCTCGGCGCCAGCAGCCGCCCCGCCGGCGAGCCTTCCATCGCCGCGCACACCGTCGTTGATCCGGTGGAAGGCCAGCGCCAGATCATCGGCCAGCCGGAACAGGACGGTTTCATCCGCCTCCGGCCAATCCATGCCCACGACCCAGCCGATCCGCGGCCGTACCTGCTCAGGGATGGGCACCCCGTCCAACCACACCGCAGATCAGCCCTGCCCGGGATCCCACAATCGCGGATCATCTGCGGCCTCGTAATGTGCCCCGGCCTTCCGCAACCCCGTGTGCAGGCCGTCGAGTTCCTCGACATAGGCGTCGAACGCGGCGAGAATCTGCGCCTTCATCTGGGGAAAGCGCTTCTCCAACTCGGCGCCGTACTGGTCATCGCCCATCGGCCGGCCCGCCACCGCGAACGCCTCCCGCACGGTGTCACGCACGCCCTCGACAAAGGCTGCCTCATCGGCCGCCTGCCCGCCCCGTTGCTGCCGGATTCTGTCCCAGGCGGCGGTGTAGCCCTCTTCGCCCCCGCTCACGCTACGGCTTCTGAGGGGTCGGAAAGAATGCCTCCAGGCTCGCCTCAGAGCCGAAGATGTCGTCATATCGCAACCCGGCCGGCATCAAGGGCTCCACCAACTCCCGCGTCCGGGCCGACACCTCACCCGTCGCGGCCCCGATCTGATCCATGATCGTGTCAGCGAGCTCGGAGGGCGACAGCTTGCGGTAAACCCGCGGATCAAGAGTGATCGAACGCACCTGCCCACGCGGGCCCACGGTCACCGTCACCATCCCATCCGCGGCCCGGGCGGTATGGCTGACCTCGTTCAGCCGATCATGCGCCGCACGCAACCGACCTACTGATCGGTCAAACTCCGCCGCCACTTCCTCGAACGCGGTGCCAATCCCATCCTGCACGACAAGCCCCTCTACGTAACAACCGCCACCCTTGGACGAACATAGAGGAAGCCAACGAAAGGCCGCAGCCCTCTTGGCCGGGTCGTCCATCATCCATGAGCCTGTTCAGACTGCGGCCATCTTCAGTACATTGGCGACCAGGTCGGTGCGCATGTGGCCGGCGATCGACCGGCCCACCACCCCGCGGCTGAAACAGCCCAGCACGGTCGCCAGGTAGAGGAATTCCCCGTCGCCGAGCGTGGGGCGGTTGATGGCCGCCGGGCAGTCGCGGGCCGCTGTGGCATGGGACCGGCTGCACCCACGGTTGACCCGTCGCGTGGCCTGGGCCGAGGAAGCCGAGCTGCCGGTGATCGAGGAAACCGTGATCCGCTTGGAGGTGGACCGTCTGCCCAGCGGGGCGATCCCGAAGCCGGTGTGGCTGTGGTGGTCACGAGTGAACGCGACTCCAGTCGAGGTCGACCGGATGTGGCAGGCGTTTCCTGCGCCGCTTCGACATCGAGCACACCTTTCCGCCTGCTCAAACAGAGCCTCGGTTGGACCTGCCAGAAGATCCGTTCTCCACATTCTCCTTGGCGGGGAACAGGTCGACGATGCCGCGACCGCGGCAGGCCGGTAACGGGAGTCCTCCAAGAACCGAGAAACCCCAGTTCAGCGCACTGAACTGGGTTTCTGTCCGAGGGCTGGCGCTGCAACCGGTCGTTGCGGAACACGGCCAGTTCGACGATCAGCGCGGCGAAGTCCTCCTCCCGCTGGACCGCTGCGCATTCGACGAGCGAGTTGATCTTGTGGTTTTCCGCGAGGAGGAGTAAGCGGAGTCATTCAGCTTCGGGATCTGGCGGTTCGGTGGTCGGTGCGATCTCCAGTGGCGTGGCGACCCCGTCGACGAGCTGGTGTCCATGAGTGAGCGCGTAGTCGAGCTTGTAGCCAGCTCGACCCCGCGGGCGAGTGTGGAGCGAGCGGCACGAGCCAGGTCACCGATCCCGAGCGGGACCGAAGCCCTCGCAGCCAAGGGGTGATCCCCTTGAGCCGACCACCCACCGGATAATCACCTGGCCACCAACCCGGACATCACACGACCACCCACCTGGAAGACCTGAGGCCATTGACAGGCATAGATGATCCGTGTCATCTTTCCTTCCAAAAGATCATTGATCTTCGGGAGGCGCGATCCGACGCGGAGCTGAATCGTATCGCTGGCCGACGTTTCTACGGCTCGATCGTCCGGAGTTGCACGACGGCTATCTCGTCGTCCCTGCCAAGCCGACGCAGTCGCGTGCGCGCTGCAGGGTGAGCCGTGCGGCGCCGCTCGCGTATCTGTACGAAATCGGCTCCGAGTTCGAGTCGGAAAACGAACTGAGGCTGGCCGCCGGCCATTACGACGCGACCCATCTGGTCTGGGCCTTCTCCGGTGAGGTATCAGGGCTCACTGGGATCACCGAACCAACCACATCAGAAAATTAATCCCCGTAGTCGGTGCGACATACGAAAAAGGTAGCTCATGTCCAACGTCATCACGCCGCCCCCGCTCCGTACCAGCCGTCCCTTCCTGTCACCGGACCACGCCAACATCGATCCGTCATTGATATCGGGATCTGAGGGCGACGAGCGGCCGTTCGCCTACGCCTACGCCGAGCCGTGGAACCCGGCCTTCGTCGACGGCCCAGACCCCCAGGCGGGTTACTACGATCCCGAATCCCAGACCTGGGTTGCCCCGGAGGGGGACATCACGGCCGGATACAGCTCGTACACCCGGTCGTATTACAGCCCGCCGTTCGACAGGGTCCTCGACGACATCTGCGCCTGAGACATGGCTGCACGATCGCCTGAGGTCCTGATACTCACGCAGGACTTCGATCCCACCGTAGACCCGGTCGTCCGGAGCCTGAAGTCAAAAGGGGCAAGGGTCGTCCGGGTCGACACCAGCTACTTTCCACAGAAGCTCAGTTTCACCACCTCCGACTTCGAGGGCGGGCGGCAGGTGCTCAGGCACCGCGACTCCGAACTCGACCTCAGCGCGATATCCGGCGTCTGGTACCGCCGGCCCACCGCGTTCGAGTTCGGTGACGAGATGGGGGAGCCTGAGCGGCAGTTCGCCCGCTACGAGGCGCTGCACGGCGTCGGCGGGATCCTCCGCGCGACCGACTGCCTGTGGATCAACCGTCCCGATATCGACGCGGTCGCCGATCTCAAGCCGTACCAACTCGCGATGGCGAAGAAGTTCGGAATGCGGGTTCCCCGGACACTGCTGACCAACGACCCGGACGAGGTCGCCAGGGTGCTGGAAGGCGAGCAAGGGAAACTGGTCTACAAATCCTTGAGCGGAGGTGTGATCCACTATCCCGGCGCTTTTCCGTCCGGACTGCTCACCACCGTGGTCGGTGATGAGATCCGAGAGCATCTGGGCCGGGTGCGCCACACGATGTGCCAGTTCCAGGAGTACGTCGAAAAGGCGTACGAGGTGCGGCTCACCGTCATCGGGAACACCTATTTCCCGGTGACGATCGACTCGCAGCGCCATGAGGCGACCCAGGTCGACTGGCGGGCCGAGCAGGATCAAATGCACTACGCCGACTATCGGCCGCTTCCCGAGCAGATCGTCAAGCAGACACAGGCATTGTTGGACGAACTCGGGGTCGTCTACGGCGCACTGGATTTCATCGTTACACCGGATGGCGAGTACGTCTTCCTGGAGGCCAATCCCACCGGCCAGTTCATGTGGATGCAGAACGACCTGGGACTACCGATGAGCGACTGCATATCCGACCTCCTGATGGAGGGAGGGCCTTTCCAGCGCGGCGAGGTGAAACAGGTCGGCTACTGAATGAGCGATCCCTCGCTCTCGCCGGCCACCGCGGCCGAGTTCACGGAGCCGCCGCAGATCGAAATGCGGCGGCTCCCTGGGCTCCTGGGCGGCGCGCTCAAGCTCACCTTTGCCGCGGCCCGCCGTGAGTTCCTCCTGATCACAGCACTGCAGGCGGTTGGCGGACTCGGTCTGCTGTTGCCCATCCTCGGTGGCCGTGACCTGCTGGACAGGCTCCTGGTGGCGGAAGCCGGATCGTCACTGGCCGGGATGCTGCTACAGGGCGCGCTGATCCTCGGCCTGCTCGGCGTCATCGGCCTCGCCACCGCCGTGGCGACCTCCCGCGACGACGTCCTCAGCGAGCAGTTGAACCGCTACGCCCTGGGACGCGTCCTGGACGTCGCCTGCACCATCGAACTGGAGCAGTTCGAGCGTCCCGAGTTTCACAACCGGCTGGAACGCGCCTCGATGAGCGCCCGGATCCGCCCGCACCAGCTCACCCAAGGGCTCAGCGCGCTGACCAGCGCGGTCATGAGCACCGTGGGGATCGCGCTCGCCCTGGCCGCCATCGAGCCCCTGCTGGTCCCGGCCACCCTCCTGGCGGGGGTGCCGCTGTGGTTCGCGAGCCTCAGGAGCGGAGGGGTGCTCTTCGATGCGCTGTTTCGGCTCACACCCGCTGAACGCGAACGCAGCTACCTGCTCGACGTCCTGACCACCCGCCGTGCCGCGAAGGAGGTCCGTGCCTTCGGCCTCGCCGGCTACCTGCGAGCCCGGTGGGAACGGCGCACCGACGAGCGCCTGGCCGAGATCAGGGTGACCGCGCGGCGGCGGCTGCGGATCACCATACTGGCCCGCCTCACCAGCGGCGTCGCGCTGGGATCGGTTCTGGGCCTGGTGCTGGCGATGGCTGTGACAGGTGGGATGACCGTCGCCGACGCCGGTGCCGCCGCCACGGCGGTCCTGTTGCTCGGCGTACGGCTGCGTACCGCTGCCGCAGGCACCGATCAGCTCTTCGAGGCGGCTCCGTTCCTACAGGATCTGCAGGGATTCGTAGCGTTGGCTCCCGGATCATCACCGCCCCCGCAGCCGCCGAAGCTTCCCCAACTCGGGAAGGTCCCGCAGGCCCCGAAGTCACCGCCGTCCCCGCAGGCGCGTCCGGAGCCGGTCGGCTTCCGGCGGCTCAGGGTCGAGAACCTGACTTTCCGCTACCCATCGGGCGAGCACCCGGTGCTGCGGAATGTCAGCATGGAGATCGGCGCCGGCCAGGTCGTCGCCCTGGTCGGTGAGAACGGCTCGGGGAAGACCACCTTGGCAAAACTGCTGTCGCACCTCTATCGGCCGCAGGCCGGGCGGATCCTGTACGACGACGTCGATGTGACCGCAGCCGATCCAGATCGGCTGCGCCATTCGATCGCGGTACTGTTCCAGGACTTCCAGCGCTACCTGTTCTCGGCCGCCGACAACGTCGGGATGGGCCGCTGGGAGAGGGCCGACGATCGTGCCGCCGTGATGCAGGCGGCCAGGGCGGCCGGTGCCCATGACCTCCTCGCCGCGCTGTCCCAGGGATATGAGTCGCTGCTGGGACCCGAGTTCGTCGGCGGCATCGACCTTTCCGGCGGGCAATGGCAGCGTGTCGCCATGGCGCGCGCCTTCTTCCGTGAGGCCCCGTTCATCATCCTGGACGAGCCCACCGCCACCCTCGACGCTCGGGCCGAACACCTGCTCTTCGAGCAACTGCGCACCCTGTTGGCCGGGCGCACGGTGCTGCTCATCTCTCACCGCTTCGCCACCGTACGGATGGCCGACCACATTTACGTACTCGATGGCGGCCAGGTGGCCGAGCACGGCACGCACGACCAGTTGATGTCCGCGGGAGGGCGCTACGCCGAGCTTTTCACCCTCCAGGCCGCAGGCTACCTCGAACCTCAGCCTCGGGACTCGGGGTGATGTCGGGTGTGCCGCTGGGACGTACGGTCTTCGGCTCTGGCCCGCTTTCGGTGGTGACGGAACGTGGTTAGCCGAGCAGGATGCGGTGGCGGCATTCAGCCGCTCGGTGTGGTGGCCGGTGAGTTTGCTCGGTTCGGTGAGGAGAAGGCCGGCCGGACGCTTGGGTGAGATCGCGGGCCGGTCGCATTCGACGCGGCCTTCGTTGATGTATCGGTTGAGCAGGTTCTGACTGCTGGTGTAGCCGAGTTTCTTGATCTCGGCGAGGAGTTGCCGGATCGGGACGGCGGGATCTTCGGCCCGGTGTTGGCGCAGTTGGTCGTGGAACGGGTTCGACGAGCGTGGGCCGGTGCTTTGGCGCGCGCACCAGCCGTTCGGGTTCGCTGATGCGGGCGTAGCGTTTGACGGTGTTGAGCGCCAGGCCCGGGCGGCGGGCGCATTCCAGCAGCCCGGCACCCTGGTTGGGCAGGGCATGGACCTGCTGCCGGCGCTCGCGCGTGGTGGCGGCCCGTACCCCTTCTTTCGGCGGCGAGCCGGTCCTGCCCCAGCAGACCGAGTGCGCGGCGACCTCCTGCACCACGGCTTCGGCCAGGTTGTGCCAGATATGCAGGCGATCGTGTTTGATGATCGCCCGGAGTATCGCCTGCGGCGGTTGCGATCCGTACAACGGTCGGTGACCGGCTGCCAGATCGCTTGCCGACCCCGGGCAACCATGGTTCAGCCGGTGTGAGAACGTGGCGGGTTGATCAGAGTGAGGAGGGTTTCCAGGTCCGTCAGTTGCTGGGGGGCCAGTGAGCCGAAGATCTGGCGGAGTACGTGCTCTCCCGCCCGTTCGGCCGCCGCGAGGGCGGTGCGTCCCGTGGTCGTCAGGGACACCGTCTTGCGGCGGCGGTCCTCGGCGTTGCCGGTGCGGTCGATCAGGCCGAGGCGCTCCAGGCTCTCGACCGCCTGGGTCACGGAGCGCGGGGCCTGTCCGAGGATGTCCGCCAGGCGGGCCTGGTGGACCGTGCCGTGGGCGGCCAGAGCCTGCAGGACCTTGGTTCGCGACAAGGAGATGCCCGTCGCCGAGATCATGTGCCGGTCCACTTCCTCCCGGATGTTGTGGGCGGTTGTGAGGAGGGCCAGTCCCACCTGCTCAGGGCTGCTGCCGGTGGTGATCGTGTGGTGCTCGCTCATGGTGTCGGGTATCCTCCCACACCAAGATAGTGAGGTACCTCATGAAAAGGAAGTGCGATGGATCGCCCCGTAGCCGTGATCACCGGAGCCACATCCGGGCTGGGCCGGATCACCGCCCTTGAACTGGCCGCCCGCGGCCACCGCATCGGCGTCGTGGCCCGCTCCCGCCCCAAGGCCGACGCCCTCGTGAGCGACCTCAGGACGGTGGCGGCCGATGTCCCCGTCGATGTCTTCTACGCCGACCTGGGTCTCATCGCGCAGGCGCACCGGGTCGGACGCGAGATCGCGGCGCACTACCCGCGAGTGGACGTCCTGGTCAACAACGCCGGCCTGCACGCCTTCTCACAGCGCACGACGGCCGAGGGCTTCGCGGAGATGACCGCGGTCAACTATCTCGGCCCTTTCGTCCTGACCCGCACCCTGGTAGACCGGCTCTCCGCCTCCGCGCCCGCCCGGATCGTCAACGTCGCCTCCGAGGCATCCCGGCACGCTGGGACCATCTCCCCACGTACCGACCTGCGCCGCGTCGACCCCCACAGCCGGCGCGAGTCGATGGCCCTGTACGGGCGGACCAAACTGATGACCATCATGTGGACGCAGGAACTTGCCCGGCGCCTCGACGCCACGAAGGTCACAGTCAACTGCTGCGACCCCGGCTTCAACACCACCAGTCTGGGCCGTGACCTGCCCGGCTCCCGGGTCCTGGAACGCGTGTTGCGCCTACTGCACATCGGCGACCCCCGCAAAGGCGCCGGCATCATCGTGCGACTGGCAACCGACCCCGCGTTCGCCGAGACCAGTGGAGGCTACCTCTCCGTACGCGACGCCCAGCCGCTCCAGTGTCCCGAGCCCGGCCGTGACCCGCGTGTGCAGCGGGAGCTGTGGGACGAGACCGTGACGCTGGTAGCCGATCGGGAAGACCGGTGACACGACAAGGGCGGGCGTGGGGCAGGGCTTTGAGGCGCCCTGACACAGTGGCCGGGCTGAGGCTCAGGCGGCGGGCCAGGGTACTGGTGGTCATCGGGTCGGCGAGTTCGGCGAGGATCGCGGCGCGACTGCGCCCGAGCAGGGCCTGCGGCGTGCCGGGCAGTATCGCCGCCGTCCGGGACCTGGCCACCGGCTCCGCCCTGGACGAGAACGGCGGGCTGCTATGAGCGGGCGGGAGACCTCACGGCGGACTTCACAGCGCGACGCGATGGGCTTCACACAGGCCGAGCTCGACGTCGCCGACGTGACGATCTGGCTGCGCCGCAACCACGGGAGCGAGGTCAGCTACGCCGACATCGCCGCCGGCGTCAAGTTCCCGAACGGTCACCGGCTGCGGCGGGCCGTCCGCGTCGTCCGCGTCGTCCGCGTGATCGCGGCCAACCGGGGCGACCGCCTGGAAAGGTTCCAGCCCTCAGCCGACCCCGCCCGGAACGACCCTGACCATCACGACCCCGCGGGGTCCCGGTAGTAATGGCGCAGGATCCAACGGATATGCCTCTCGCCTGTGCTTATGCAGAGGTCTCAGGCTGGTGGGCCGGACCTGAGCCCTGCTTATCAATGCAGGCCAGAGGCATATCTGTTGGGTTTTCTGCCGAAGCTGCGGTGGCACCTCCACAGCCGCCGTCCGCACGTTCGCACGGACATGGGCGAACGAACTCAAGGGCCGGGGCATGGTCGCCGCCGTGGCCTTCCTCGCCTCCGCCGACAACAGATACATCATCGGCACCAACCTGTACGTCGACGGCGGCGAAACCCAGATCTGAGACCGCCGCGCAGCGGTGTGACAGCCAAGCTGCCACACCGCTGAACAGGCCGACTGCGCGATTGAATCATGTCCTCGGGTGCCGCCCACGCCCAAGGGGTTTGATGCCACGGCACGCCGTGTGGGGTCAGGCGGTCAGGAACTTGAGGATTCGCTGGTTCACCTCGTCAGGCTGCTCCAGGAACGGGAAGTGGCCCACCCCTTCCAGCAATGCGCCGTCCGAGCCCGAAGGCAGCGCGTTGACGATGTCGGCGAGCGTCTGTGCATCGACGACCGGGTCCTCGCTGCCGTGCAGGTAGAGCGTGGGCTGCGTGGGCAGGTCGGCCAGCACCTTGCCCATTTCCCACTGATCGGTGCCGAAAGTCGCCGGGTGGAAGTTGTCCCGGTAGAGCCCCAGCCCTGAACGCAGGTTCGCCGGCGCTCGCAGGGCATCCTTACCGGCCTGCCTGTCCTGGCTGGAGTCGAACCCCGGGACGGAGCCGCTCCAGTGCTGCCAGAGCCAGTCGAGGTAGGCGAAGTCGTCCACGGGAACAATGTGGTCCGCCACGCCCATCTGGAAGAAGTAGAAGTGGCTGTTCTTGTGGATCTGTACGGGATCCGTGGCCTTGCGGTCATAGAAACGAACCGGTGGGACGTCGGCCACCACGACCTTCGACCAGCGGTCGGGCGCGTGGGCCGCCGCGCCCCAGGTGGCGAAGCCGCCCCAGTCGTGTCCGATGACGATCGCGTTTGCGTCGCCGCCCAGGGCTTCGTGCAGTTCGTTGGCGTCGGCGATCAGATCGGCGATGCGCATGCTGCCGTCCGCGGGGACCTGCGTCGGGGCGAAGCCTCGCAGTGCCGGGGCCACCGTCCGGTATCCCGCTTCGGCCAGGACCGGCATCAGGTGCCGGTACATGCTCGGGGCCTCCGGGAAACCGTGCAGCAACAGCGCCAGCGGTCCTTCGCCCAGCTCCAGGTAGGCGAAGTCGATGCCGTTGGCGGTGATGCGCTTGTGTTGCATGGCGGGTGCTCTCCATTCGAATCTCTGTAACGAACGTTCCAACCAGAACGTAGCACGACTGTAGCGAACGTTCCAACCAGTACTCTTGTGACATGAACGACGTAACCCGCACCCTCGGCACCCGTGAACGGCTGGTCCAAACGACGTCGCGGCTGATGCAGCGCCAGGGCTACGAAGCGACCGGGATCAAGCAGATCTCCCGCGAAGCCGGCGTCGCGCTCAGCTCCGTCTACCACTTTTTCCCCAGCGGCAAGCAGGAGCTGGCCGTTGCCGCGGTCCGCCACGCCGACCGGGAATTCGCCGACATCCTGCGGGAGGCATTGGCCGGCGAGAGCGACCCCGGCGCGGCGATGATCGCCTGCACCCGGCTACTCGCCACCTACCTGCGCGACTCCGACTGGCTCGACGGATGCCCGATCACGGCCACCGCCCTGGAGACATCTGGCCGGGTCCCCGACATCCAGCAGGCCGCCCGCGAAGCCTTCGAGCACTGGCGGAGCTTGGTCGCCGACAAGCTCCGCCGCGCCGGCATCGCCGAACAGGACGTTCTCGACCTCGCGCGTACGGCGATCAACACTCTCGAAGGCGCGGAACTCGACGCACAGGTGTCCCACAGCGAAGAGCCACTGCAGATCGCCGGACGGCACCTCGCCCGATTGATCAACTCCTACCGCAGGTGATCCCCACTCAGGACCACCTTCAGGTTGATGGGATCACCGTAGCTTCGGCAGAAAACCCAACAGATATGCCTCTGGCCTGCATCGATAGGCAGGGCTCAGGTCTGGCCCACCAGCCTGAGACCTCTGCACAAGCACAGGTGAGAGGCATATCTGTTGGATCCTGCGCCATTACTGCCGGGACCCCGTGCTGATCGTCAACCATCAGCATCGCCTGCACCCTTCCCAGCGATCAATACATGTCTACAGTCCGGCGCAAGTTCGTCGACGCCGCCGGCGTCGGTCTTCCCAACGGCCACCCGCTACATGCGCTCCGGCCACGGCGACGAGTTCAGTGCCCGCGCCGCGATGTCGGCCGCGCGAGCGGCGATGACGTCGGTGAAGGACATGCACCGCGCCACCACCTTCGAGGCCGGCAACGCTGGTGGTGATTCGCGTAGGGCCTGCCGAGTCCGCCGCGGCAAGGGTCGGCCGCGACGGCCGGGCGCGTCATCGTGACTGCTGAGGCTCAGCCAATCGACCTCGCGTAGCCGGGAGTGAACTCGACCGGCAGCGCCGACAGGCCGCGCATCTGGATGGACGTGCGCCAGACGAGCGCCTCGGGGGCCACGGTCAGCATCATGTCCGGGAGCCGGTCCAGCAGCACCTCGACGGCCGTGTACGCGATGACCTCGGCCAGTTCGGGCGCCGGATGCGGGCATCCGTGCTCGCCGTGGCCGAAGGACATGTGCGCATGGTTGCCGGCAGGGCCGTCGTGGGAGTCGGGTCGTACCTGCGGGTCGGCGTTGGCCGCGGCCAGTCCGAGGATGAGCGCGTCCCCGGCCCTGATGCGCTGGCCGCCCAGGTGGGTGTCTTGTACGGCCCAGCGGCCCAGGCTGTTCTGGCTGGGCGAGTCCTCCCATAGGACCTCGTTCAGCGCCTGGCCCGCACTGCGACGGCCGCCCGACAGGGTGACGGCGAACCGCTCGTCGGTCAGCATCAGCCGCAGCGTGTTCCCGATCCAGTTCGCGGTGGTGTCCTGGCCCGCGGTCATGGTCAGGATGAGGTCCTGGATGATCTCGTCGTCGCCGAGCCTGGCGGGGTGCGCCAGGAGACGCGAGGCCAGGTCGGGGCCGGGCATCTCGCGCTTGGTTTCGAGCAACCGCTGCATCGTGACCTGGACCCGCTGGTACGCCTCCATGGCGCCCTCACCGCCGTTCAGCGTCGCGCTCACGTCACCCACCAGGCGCAGCGTCTCGGGTTCTGACAGGCCGAACGTCCCGGCGACCACGAGCAGCGGCATCGGGTGCGCGTACTGGGACATCAGGTCGGCCCGGCCGTGCCCGGTGAACGCGTCGATCAGTTTGTCGGCGATCCGCTCGCACTGCGATCTCAGCTCGAACTGGTCGATGGCCGCGAGCGCCTCGCTGACGGCCCCGGCTCGCCGCTGGTGCTCGGCGCCTTCGGTGAACAGCATCGACGGCTGGTAGGCGATGTACGCCATCAGCGGCCAGTCGGGCGGGATGCGGTCCCAGGCATTCCACCGGCGCGAATCGCGGGCGAAGAGCTGAGGGCTGCTCAGGACGTAGCGGAGCTCGCGGTACCCGATCACCAGCCAGGCCGGGATGTCGCCTTCGAGCAGAACCGGGACGACCGGACCATGCCGCTGCCGCATCTCCCGGTAGAGCTGGGCCGGGTTCTGCTGGTACTGCGGGCCGTACAGAGGCATGGCGCCTGGATGACCGTG
Organism: Nonomuraea antimicrobica; assembly: GCF_039536965.1. NCBI lineage: Bacteria > Bacillati > Actinomycetota > Actinomycetes > Streptosporangiales > Streptosporangiaceae > Nonomuraea > Nonomuraea antimicrobica. The sequence goes on from NZ_BAAAZP010000203.1 coordinate 48,555, forward strand.
AAAGCCGGTGGGCGCGGGCGTGCCGGGGAACCACGAGGTCGGGTCGGGTGTGTGGAAGGCGTTCGTCATCGGGATACCCCACGGGCGGAGGACATGGTGTAGAGGTGGTTGACGAGAGCGAGCAGCACGGCCTTGCTGGAATCACGCCGGCGGGCATCGCAGTCGATCAGTGGAACCTCGTCGGACAGGGACAGCGCGTCACGCACCTGTTCGAGGGGGTGCGTGGGCTCACCGAAGTTGTTCCGGGCGACGATGAACGGCATGCCGTGGTGTTCGAGGCGGTCGATGGCGTACCACGAGTCGGCCAGGCGGCGGACGTCCACCAGAACGACCGCGCCGAGGGTACCCGAGAACAGCCGATCCCACAGGAACCAGAACCGCTCCTGGCCAGGAGCCCCGAACAGGTAGAGCACCATCTGCTCGTTCAGGGTGATCCGGCCGAAGTCGAAGGCCACCGTGGTCGTGGTCTTGGCCTCCACCCCACTCGCGTCGTCGACCCCGATACCCGCCCGTGTCATGGTCTCTTCGGTGCTCAACGGACGGATCTCGCTGACCGAGCGGACCATGGTGGTCTTGCCCACGCCGAAGCCGCCGACGATCACGATCTTGAGCCCGGTGGTCGCCGTGCTCATGAGCGGCGTACGGTCGGGTCGATCAGAGCTTCTGAAGTCCAACTAACACCTGCTCCAAGATTGCGAGGTCGGGCAGTTGCGCCCTGGCGGGAGCCGCGGGCGGGTGACGCGCGGTGATGCGGCCGGTATCGAGCAGGTCGCACAGCAGGATCCGGACGACCCCGATGGGCAGCCCCAGTTCGGCCGAGATCTCCACGACCGCCGTCGGCCGGCGGCACATCCGCAGGATCCTGGCGTGCTCGGACTGCATGCCCGGCGCCGGATCGCACTCGCTGACGATGAGGCTCACCATGTCTATGGCGCTCTCGTCCACACGGCTGCGGCCGCCGGTGACGGTGTACAGGCGGTCCGGGTCCTCGCCGTGGACACGCCGCCAGATCATAGCGCCCGGCTCTGCTGAGGCTGACGCGGCGGCGCGGTCAGATAATCCCCAATCTGCTCCACCAACTCGTTCATGTTGTGGCCGATGACGCCGGGGTCGGCGTCATCGGCCGCCACCACGGCGAGATGGGCTCCTTCGCCCGCCTCCACGATGAACAGCAGCCCGCCGTGGAACTCCGTCATCGACTGCCGCAGCCCGCCGCTGCCGTCGCCGAACTCGATGGACGCGCCATGGGACAGGCTCTGAATGCCCGAGGCGATGGCGGCCAACTGGTCGGCGCGGTCGACGGACAGCGCGCGCGTGTGGGAGAGCTTGAGGCCGTCCTTCGACAGCACCAGGGCGTACCGGGTCTGCGGCGTCCTTTCCAGGAGGTTCTCCAGCAGCCAGGCGAGGTCGCGGTCTGAGGTTCTCATCGGATACGCGGGACGGTCACCCCATCGGGAGGACGGCCCCTCCCTCCAATCGGTAAGTTTGTCATATTTGATCCGGCTGTGGCATCGGGACGGCGGTCATTGGGTGTCCCGTTCCTCGTGGGGAGGGGTGCCGCTGCCGATGCCGGTCCCCCGGCTGGCCTGACGGAAAGCGCTGAACTTGGCGGGGTCGGAGCGGGGGCGGGTGGTCTTGTCCGCCGGTGCGGCCGGCTGAGCCGTCGGGGAGGCCGCCGCGAGCGTCTGGCCGCGCCGCCGTTTGGGCAGCCCATACGGCTCACCGTCCGGAACAGCCGGGGCGGGCACGGATATCGGGCCGGTGGGCGCGGATGGGCCGGTGGGCTGGGCCGGCGCGGTGGACGACCGACGGCCGGGGACGGCCTCGCCGCGCGGCTCGTACGCCGGGGAGTTCCGTGCGACCTGGGCGATCAGTTGCTGCGGGATCATGACAACCACTCCTGTGCCGCCGCGTGAGGAGGGTCTGAAGGAGACCACCAGACCGTGCTTGCGGGCGAGGCAGCCCACGACCGCCAGACCCAGCCGGGTGCCTGACAGTGTCGTCAGGTCCAGGGGCTCGGACGAGACGGCCTGCCGGGCCCGGCGCAGCGCGGCGGCGCTCATGACGAGACCGCAGTCCTCGATGGTGACCACGATGCCCGTGCTCACCTCTTCCACGTACACGTGCACCTCCTCGGAGGGAGGCGAGAAGCTGGTGGCGTTGTCCATCAACTCGGCGAGGGCGTGCATGACGCCCTCCGCGGCGTACCCGGCGATCGCGACGGTGCTGGACGAGTGCACCTGGACCCGCTGGTAGGCGTTGATGCGGCCGACCGCGCCGCGCATGACGCTCTCCATCACGATCGGCTTGGTCCAGCGCCGGCCGGACCGGGCGCCGGTGAGCACCGCGATGCTGTCGGCCAGCCGGCCCGCCTGCGCGGTGCTGTGGTCGAGCTTCAGCAGGTCGCCGAGCACCTTCTCGTCGTGGCGCTCCTCCATCTCGCGGAGATCGGCCAGCATGCTGGTGGCCAGCGCCTGGACCCGGCTCGCGGCGTTCGCGCAGGCCGACATCGCCGCCGCGCGCATGCGGTCTCCTTTGCCGATCTCCTGCGCCAGCGTCCAAAGGATGCGCTGGTGGGCCAGGTCGGCTGGGCGGTTGATCTCGGCGAGCGCGGTGTCCGCGGACGCTCCGGCGCGCAATCGATGGACCAGGGCGGGCAGGGTCTGATCGGCAAGCCGGACGATGTCCGCGTCCATCGCCGCGAGGCGGTCGCGGAGCTCGTCGGCCTGCTGCCTGTTGTACATCGTGATCGTGACCGCGGCGCACAGCAGGACGGCGGCGATCCCGAGGCTCCAGGCGAGAAGCGCGCGCCCCTCAGGCGGCGCCACGGCCACTACCAGCAGGGCAACGCCTCCGAAGACGGCTGCGGTGACCGACGGTACGAGCAGGGCTTGCCCCGTCGGCAGGCGCCGTGCCTGACGGCGAACAGGTATCTGTACTGACATCGAGCAGTTCCTCGTCGGCGGTTGGTGACGGGAGGGCAAGCCGCCCCGGCTTCGGCGGGGATCGGATCGTTCAGCGAAGACTCCGATCAAATCGTAGGGGAATCTTCGCTCTTTGTGGGCACGTAGTCACCAATAGCTGCAGATTGCCACAGAAGTGAACTGACGCATCAGCCGGTACGGCGCCGTCGGACCGTGGAGTTGCCGACCGCACCCAGCGTGTCCAGGTCGAGAAGGGCGTTCGAGGCGCGCTCGAGCATGCCGAGGCTGATCGAGTCGGGCTGGAACTTCGGCTGGATCGAGCTGCGCCCGATGGACAGCAGCCAGCCGAAGTACGCCCAGAGCATCTGCTGGCGGTAGGCGAGCCACGCGGCCTCGAAGTCGGGCGCCACGCCTCCGGCCGCCGCGAGACGGTCCAGGTAGAAGGCGAGCAGGTCGCGTTCCCACTCGCGGCGGTCGGCCACAGCCAACCCGGTCGCGATGGTGTACGACACGTCGTAGGCCCAGTTGCCGCGCATGACGACCTGCCAGTCGCCGAAGCCCAGCCGGCCCGACTCCGTCTTGTAGACGTTGCCGATGTGCGAGTCGCCGTGCAGCAGGGTCAGCGGGCCCCGTCCGGCCAGCTCCAACGACCGCCACAGTGCCTGGTAGAGGTCCTCGTGGAGGGGCACGATGGCCTCCGGCATCACCGCCCTGGCCCGCTGGACGCCGACCACGCTGCGCTTCTTCAGCCCGGCGAACTTGGCCAGGTTGCCGATGAACGTCCCCGGCATCTTCCGCAGGAACGCGTGGCGGTCCAGTGCGGCGCTGTTCCAGTACCTGCCGTGCCAGGTCGCCATGCCGCCGAGCAGGTCTTCCATCTCCGAACGGGAGATCGGCGTCTGGGGCGTACAGAACGTCACGTTCTTGGTCGCGACGATGTCCTCCATCAACGCGATCGAGCGCCCCGACGCCGCGTCGACCGCACCGTGGTAGCCGTGGGGCGCCTCGATGTCGAGCCCGGGCCGGATGTGGGTGTAGAAACCCGGCTCGCCGGTGAGCACGTCGGCCATGCCCAGCAGGAGGCGCTGGGTCCAACTCCGGCTCGTCTTCGCGAAGAGCGCCGTGGGCAGGCCGGCGTCGCGGCCCACACTGTTGTAGGCGACGGTCGCCCGCCAGCGGCTCGACGTGCCGCTGCTCACGTCTTCCACGACATACGACTCGACGGCCGCGCCGGGGTGCCCGCCACACAAGGCGGCGGTCAGCCATTCCCTGGTGACCTCCCTTGTCCGCACAGGCACATCAGCCAAGCGCATCGCTCGTTTCCGGGTGATCTGTTCCCGGAGGGCGTGGCCGCTGTACCGGATGACGCCCTTGGCCACCACCACCCCTGGGCTGCTGTTACTCACGCCGCTGTCCAACGATTGATCTCCTTGAGCCCGAGGCGCAGGTCCTGACAATGGATCTTGCTCACTGCGGAGTATGCCGGATTAGTTCGCCTTCAGCTACCTAGTGGCCCCTAGCTAGGTCGTCCGGGTCCGGCATGGCGGCTCGTGGCGCCCAAGGGCGCCCTGGGCATCTTTGAGGAACTGGACGAGCCCGAAGACGCGGACACGGCGTGGGAGTGTCTCGAACGGTGGGAGTCGCCGATCGGGAAGATCATCGCCGCGCCGGAGGACCTGATCTTCGACGTGCAGAGAGGCGGAAGTCCTCCAAGAACCGAGAAACCCTAGCTCACGGTGCCGAGCTAGGGTTTCTGTGCGGTGCGCCGCCAGGGACTCGAACCCCGGACCCGCTGATTAAGAGTCAGCTGCTCTAACCAACTGAGCTAGCGGCGCTGGCACAAAGGAATATACCGGCGATCAGGATCCTGGTCGAATCGGAATCAGGCGGACATCAACCGCTAGAATAAAGTTCGGCAGGCCGCTGGCCGGGCGCCGACCTCACCAGGCACCGGCCCCAGAACGCAAGGCACCAGGCACCGGCAGACAGGATCAGCGATGTTCGACTCGCCCGCCGACGTGACGGAACGGCTCGCCGCCGTGGACTACCTCTCCGACGACGCCATCTCCACCTCGGTGTTCCTGGCCGCCGCGCTGGGCAAGCCGCTGCTGGTCGAAGGGTCGGCCGGGGTGGGCAAGACCCAGCTCGCCAAGGCCGTGGCCCAGGCGACCGGGGCCGACCTCGTCCGCCTCCAGTGCTACGAGGGCCTCGACGAGGCCAGGGCCCTGTACGAGTGGAACTACAAGAAGCAGCTCCTGCGGATCCAGGCCACCAGCGCCGACGACGACATCTTCGGCGAGGAGTTCCTGCTGGAGCGGCCCCTGCTCAAGGCCATCAGGGCCGAGAGACCGACCGTGCTGCTCATCGACGAGACCGACAAGGCCGACGTCGAGGTCGAAGGGCTGCTGCTGGAGCTGCTGTCCGATTTCCAGGTGACCATCCCCGAGCTGGGCACGATCGTCGCCAAGCGCAGGCCGTACGTGGTGCTGACCTCGAACGCGACCCGCGAGCTGTCGGAGGCGCTCAAGCGGCGCTGCCTCTACCTGCACCTCGAATACCCCACCCCCGAGCGCGAACGGGACATCGTGCTGGCCCAGGTGCCGGGCTTCCGGGCCGACCTGGCCGAGCAGCTCGTCAGGACCGTGGCGACACTGCGGGCGCTGGAGCTGAGGAAGGCCCCCTCCGTGGCCGAGACCGTGGACTGGGCCAACACCCTGCTGGCACTCGGACGGGAGGACCTGGACGAGGCGACCGTCGCCGGCACGCTGGGCGTGGTGCTCAAGCACGCCTCCGACCACACCCGGGCGGTCAAGGAGCTGGGGCTGCCCGATGCCTGAGACGGCCCCGGGCGGGTCGCTGGTCGACCGGCACGTCGGTTTCGTGCACGCGCTGCGCGCGGCCGGGCTGCCGGTGTCGGTCGCCGAGGGGCTGGACGCGGCCAACGCGCTGCGGGTGATCGAGCTGGCCGACCGCGAGTCGCTGCGCGCCGCCTACGCGGCCACGCTGGTCAAGAAGCCGGCCTACCGGCCGGGGTTCGACGTGCTGTTCGACCTGTGGTTCCCGGCCGCCATGAGCGGCATCCGGCCCGCGTCACCCCGTACGGACCTGGCGACGGCCGAGGTGAAGGAGCTGCGCGAGCACCTCGCGGGGCTGCTGATCGGCTCGACCGACCAGGAGCTGCGCGAGTTCGTCCAGGCCATGGTGGCGCGGTTCGGCAGGCAGGAGGCCGGGCCCGGCCGCCAGAACTGGTTCTCCTACAGCGTGCTGCGCGCCCTCTCGCCCGAGACGCTGATGGCCGGCATCCTGCGCGAGGTGCTGGGGGGCGGTGAGCGCGGCGGGCTGGCGGAGCAGAACGTACGCCGCCGCGTCGACGCCAACCTGCGGCGCTTCGAGGACGCCGTGGCCACCGACGTACGCCGCCGCATCGCCGAGGACTCCGGGATCGAACGCATCGCCCGCTCGGCCGTCCGCCCCCCGCTCGACCAGGTCGACTTCCTGCGCGCCACCAAGGCCGACCTGGCCAGGCTGCGCAGGGAGGTCCACCCGCTGGCCCGGCGGCTGGCCGCGCGCCTGACCATCAGGCACAGGAAGGGCAGGCGGGGCCGCCTCGACTTCCGCCGGACCATGCGGGCCTCACTGCAGAGCGGCGGGGTGCCGCTGGACACCCACTTCAGGCCGCCGCGCCCGCACCGGCCGGAGCTGGTCGTGCTCTGCGACACCAGCGACTCTGTCTCGTCGTTCGCCCACTTCACGCTGCTGCTCACGTACGCGCTGCGCGAGCAGTTCACGAAGGTGCGGGCGTTCGGCTTCGTGGACACCGTGGACGAGATCACCCGGTTCTTCCTGCCGGGCTCCGACGTGGTCGAGGCCATGACCAGGCTGGCGAACGAGGCCGACCTGGTCCGGTTCGGGCGGACGAACTACGGGCACTCCCTGGAGCGCTTCGCCGAGCGGTACGGCGACGCGATCGGCCAGAAGACGTCCCTGCTGATCCTGGGCGACGCCCGCTCCAACTACCAGCCGCCCGCGCTGGACGTGCTCGCGTCGCTGGCCTCCAGGGCCCGCCACGCGTACTGGCTCAACCCCGAGCCGAAACCCCAGTGGGACACGGGCGACTCGGTGGCCGGTGACTACGGCGCCGTCGTCCCCATGTACGAGTGCCGCAACGTCGCCCAGCTCACCGCGTTCATCGAGACGCTGGCCTGAGCCCCTGGGCTCAGACGCGTTGCAGCTCGCGGGCCGCGGTGCGGGTCAGCAGCTCGATCTGGGCGTCGTTGAGCACGTCGCCGTCGGCCGACCTGATCAGCTTGGCCGCCAGCTTCGGCCGGAGCAGCGTGAGGCCCTCGGCCATCACCACGCCGCCCTTGGGCATCAGGCCGCAGTGCACCGCCATCACGGGCGTGATGGTCACCGGGACGCCGGTCTCGCGCGTCAGCAGCTCGGCGAACGCCTCGGCCCGCTCGACCAGGGCCTTGGCGACCTTGCTGCCGTACTTCTCGCCGAAGAAGAGCCGCCCCGCGTAGCAGGCGATCTCGGTGTCGGGGCTCCAGGACTCGTTGTCGACGATCCACACGCCGCCGGGCCCGATCACGAGGTGGTCGATCGACGCCTGGCCGCGGATCGCCCGTCCGTCGAGGACGCGGTAGCCGGAGCGGCCGAGCGATCGGCGCAGGGCGCGCCCCGTGATCGTCTCGCCGCGTCGCGCCCCTCGCCACACCGCCGTCTTGTGGAAGGAGTACCAGTAGACGAACCAGTCGCCGCCGGCCACGGCCCCGGCCAGCAGCAGGCCGGTCAGCGCGGAGGCGCCTTCGAGCCCGAACCTCAGCCCCAGCGCGACACCGATGACGAATCCCACAGCGGCCTTGGCGTACCGGTACTTGCGCCGGTTGGCGGCGTCCTCACGCCAGAACTTCTCATACCACCACTGCGGGGAAGAGCCTGTGTACTTCTCGTTGGGCTGCACGTAGATAGAGCCACCGGGCACGGCAAACTCCCCGAATGAGTAGTTGTGCAGGATCTGCCACGCCGAAGATCCCTCGCCGGTCAAGGGATACCCAATCCGCGACCAAGGCGAGCCTAAGGTGACGTAATTAGTACCCGCAAGACCAACAACCGACCAGTCGGTATGCTGAGGCGGTGACCAAGGGGGGCCATGTGAAAGAGGAACCGGTCAGACAGCGCCTGCTCGCCGCGGCGACCCGGCTGTTCGCCGCACGCGGGTTCGAGAGCACCTCGGTGCAGGAGATCGTGGTGGCGGCGGGGGTGACCAAGGGCGCCATGTACCACTACTTCGACTCCAAGGACGACCTGCTGCACGAGATCTACGCCCGGGTGCTGCGCATGCAGACGGACCGGCTGACGCAGATCGCCGACGGGCCGGGCACGGTGCGGGAGCGCCTGCACAGGGCGGCGGCCGACGTCGTGGAGACCACCGCCGCCAACCTCGACGACTCGAAGATCTTCTTCAGGTCCAACCACCTGCTCGCGCCCGAGACGCAGAAGACCGTGCGCGCCGAGCGCCGCCGCTACCACGAACGCTTCCGCGCGCTCGTGGCCGAAGGCCAGCGCACCGGCCTCTTCAGCGACCGCGTCCCCGCAGAGCTGGTCGTCGACTACTTCTTCGGCTCGGTGCACCACCTGGGCACGTGGTTCCACACCGACGGCCCGCTGACCGGCGCCCAGGTGGGCAGGCACTTCGCCGACCTGCTGCTCGCCTCACTCGGGGCCGGGCACCCCGACGAGTGAGGCCAGCGCCGCGCGGTGGTCGCCAGGCGTGCCCAGCGCGATCTCCGTGGCCTTGGCGCGCTTGAGATAGAGATGGACGGGGTGCTCCCACGTCATCCCGATGCCGCCGTGGAGCTGGAGGGCCTCCTCGGCCGCGTGCACGGCCACGACCGCGTTCCACGCCTGCGCCACGGCCGCGGAGACCGGTAGTGCCGCGTCGGCGGCCCCGGCTGCGTTCCCTGCGGCGTCTCCGGCTGCGTCTCCGGCTGCGGCTCTGGCGGCGGCCCTGGCTCTGACCACGTCGAGCCACAGGTCGGCCAGCCGGTGCTTGATCGCCTGGAAGGAGCCGACCGGCCGGGCGAACTGGTGACGCTCCTTGACATAGGCAAGCGTCGTCTCCAGGCACCACTCCGCCACGCCGAGCTGCTCGGAGGCCAGCAGCCCGGCCCCGAAGCGCAGCACCGCGGCGAGGTCGCACGTGCCCACGCGCCTGGCCTCGGCACGGTCGAACGTGACGGTGGCCACCGGCCTGGTCAGGTCCAGCGAAGGCCCGGCCGCCACCGAAGAGCCCTCGGCCGCGTACAGGTCGCCGTCCACCGGCACCAGCAGCACGTCCGCCACGTCGGCCCCGGCCACGCCGGTGACCGTCCCGGACAGCCGCCCGTCACCGTCCACGCTCACGGACGAGCCCCGATCGGGCCGGTACGGCGACGCGGCGAACGACACGGCGAGCGCGGCGGTGGTACGCCCCTCCGCCAGCTCCGCGAGCAGCGCGTCACGGGTCGGCAGCAGCGCCCGCGTGGCCAGCACCGCGCTGGTGAGGAACGGCACCGGCGCCACGGCCCGGCCCAGCTCCTCCAGCACCACGGCCGCCTCCCTGGCCGACGCCCCGGCCCCGCCCAGCTCCTCGGGCACCAGCAGCCCGGCCACCCCGATCTCGCCGGCCAGCGTCTTCCACAGGCCCAGGTCGTACGGCTCGGACTCGACGCGCCCGAGCACGGCCGAGTGCGGGCAGCGGTCGGCCAGCAGCCCGCGTACGGAGGCCCTCAACTCCTCCTCGACCTCGGAGTAGAGCAGCGTCATCGCGGCAGGTCCTTCCAGGGCACGTCCTTGTCGACACGGGGTTCGGAGGGCAGGCCGAGCACCCGCTCGGAGATGATGTTGCGCAGGATCTCGGAGGTGCCGCCCTCGATGGAGTTGCCCTTGGCCCGCAGATAGCGGTAGCCGGGGCCGCGGCCGTAGAAGTCGACGTCCTCCGAACGGCGGAACGTCCAGTCGTCGTAGCCCAGGTCGCGCCGGAACTCCAGGTCGAGCCCGGTCAGCGCCTGGTTGAGCCGGGCGAACGAAAGTTTCATGCCCGACCCCTCCGGCCCCGGCTGCCCGGCGGCGAGCTGTTCGCGCAGCCGCGCCCCGGACAGGCGGGTGACCTCGGCCTCCACCCACAGCGCCAGCAACCGCTGGTGCAGCTCGTGGGTACGCAGCTCGGGCCGCTCGCGCCAGGCGTCCAGCACGGCGGCCATCGCCCCGCCGCCCCGCCGGGTGGGGGCGCCGCCGATGGCCACCCGTTCGTTCATCAGCGTGGTCTGCGCGACCCGCCAGCCGTCGCCGACCTCACCCAGCCGCAGGTCGTCGGAGAGCCGCACCCCGGTCAGGAACACCTCGTTGAACTCGGCCTCCCCGGTGATCTGCCGCAACGGCCGGACCTCGACGCCGGGGGCGTGCATGTCGCAGACGAAGTACGTCAGGCCGCGGTGCTTGGGCACGCCGGGATCGGTACGCGCGACGAGGATGGCCCACCGGGCGTGGTGGGCGCCGGACGTCCAGACCTTCTGGCCGTCCACCACCCACTCGCCGCCGTCCCTGACCGCCCTGGTGGCCAGCGTGGCCAGGTCGGACCCGGCGCCCGGCTCGCTGAAGAGCTGGCACCAGATCTCCTCCCCGGTCCACAGCGGACGCAGGAAGCGGCGCCGCTGCTCCTCGCTCCCGAACGCCAGGATCGTCGGCGCCGCCATGCCCAGGCCGATGCCCTGGAGCCCGCTGTTGAGCTGCGGCGTGCCGGCCAGCTCCCCCTCCACGACCTGCTGCAGCTCCCGGGAGGCGCCCAGCCCGCCGAGCCCTTCCGGGAACCACACCCAGGCCAGCCCGGCGTCGAACCTGGCCCGCAGGAACTCCAGCCGGTCGCCGCCCGGGTCGTGCTCGCCGAGGAACGCCGCCACCCGCTCCCTGATCTCCGCCTCGTTCACATCCACCTCTTCAGCTCGCGATAGGCCAGCGACCGCTTGTGCACCTCGTCGGGGCCGTCGGCCAGGCGCAGCGAGCGGGCCCCCGCCCAGAGCCCGGCCAGCGGGAAGTCCTGGGAGACGCCGCCCGCCCCGTGCACCTGGACGGCCTTGTCGAGGATCCACTCCACGGTGATGGGGGTGGAGATCTTGATGGCCTGGATCTCGGTGTGGGCGCCCTGGTTGCCCACCGTGTCCATCAGCCAGGCCGTCTTGAGCACGAGCAGGCGGGCCTGCTCGATCCTGATGCGCGACTCGGCGATCCAGTCCTGGACCACGCCCTGCTGGGCGATCGGCTTGCCGAACGTGGTCCTGGCCAGCGCCCGCCGGCACATCAACTCGACCGCGCGCTCGGCCATGCCGATCAGGCGCATGCAGTGGTGGATGCGGCCGGGCCCCAGCCTGGCCTGGGCGATGGCGAAGCCGCCGCCCTCCTCGCCGATGAGGTTGGCGGCCGGGACGCGTACGTCCTCGAACACGATCTCGGCGTGCCCGCCGTGGTCGGCGTCGGTGTAGCCGAAGACGTGCATGCCGCGTTCGATCTGCACGCCGGGCGTGTCGCGGGGCACCAGGATCATGCTCTGCTGCCGGTGCTTGGGCGCGTCGGGGTTCGTCTTGCCCATGACGATGAAGATCTTGCAGTTGGGGTTCATCGCGCCGGAGATGAACCACTTGCGGCCGTTGATGACGTACTCGTCGCCGTCGCGGGTGATGGACGTGGCGATGTTCGTGGCGTCGGAGGAGGCCACGTCGGGCTCGGTCATCGCGAACGCCGAGCGGATCTCGCCGTCGAGCAGCGGGCGCAGCCACTCCTCGCGCTGCCACGCGCTGCCGAACATCGACAGCACCTCCATGTTGCCCGTGTCGGGCGCGGCGCAGTTGGTGGCCGTGGGGGCGAGGACGGGGCTGCGGCCCATGATCTCCGCCAGGGGCGCGTACTGGAGGTTCGTCAGGCCGGCGCCGTGCTCGCCGGGCAGGAACAGGTTCCACAGGCCGCGCTTCCTGGCCTCGTCCTTCAGGTCCTCAAGCAGCGGCGGCGGGGCCCAGCCGCTGGTCCGCGCCTGCTCCTCGTAGGCGGGCTCGGCGGGATGGACGCACTCGTCCATGAAGCGGAGCAGTCGCTCGCGCAGGTCCTCGGTGACGGTGTCGAAGGCGAAGTCCATGCCGCGAGCCTACCGACCGGCCGGTATGAGTGTCGACAGGTGGTTCCCGGCAAAAGCCGCCAGGTGGCCATGAACGTGACGGGACGGGACTCGTAAGGTTGCCGCCATGACCGCGAAGCTACCCGCGCCGGTGGTGCTCGAGAACGACGTCGTCCGGCTCGAACCCCTCACCATGGGACACATCCCCGACCTGTTCGCCGCCGGAGGCGGGGACGACGACGTCTGGCGCTGGCTGCCGATCGACACCCCGCGCTCGGAGGAGGAGCTGGGCAAGGCCGCCCTGGGGCTGATCGAGGACGACAGGCACGTCCCGCTCGCCGTCGTACGCAAGGGGGACGGGCGGGCCGTGGGCTGGACCACGTACGGCGACGTGCCAGGCTTCGACGCCAGCGTGGAGATCGGCTGGACCTGGTACGGCCGCGAGGTCTGGCGCACGGCCGTGAACACGAGCTGCAAGCTGCTGCTCATCGACCACGCGTTCACGCTCGGCCACAACCGCGTGCTGCTCAAGACCGACCACCTCAACCTCAGGTCGCAGGAGGCCATCAGGCGCATCGGCGGCGTGCACGAGGGCACCCTGCGCCGCCACCGCAAGAGGCCGGACGGCACCTGGCGCGACACCGTCTGTTTCGGCATCCTCGAAGAGGAGTGGCCGCAGCACCGCGACCGCTTGAGGGCCCGCCTGCACCTCTCGTAGCACCGCGTCAGGGCCCGCTCGGACCTTTCACGGAAGGGCGGCTCTGATCCCGCATGAGTGATCGGTTTGGGGGCTACTGGCTCGGTGCCCGGCTCGACGGCGGCGGGCACGTCGCCGTGCACGAGGCGTACGACGAGTCGGGCGCCCGCCACGCCCTCGGCCTGCCCCGCCCGCCGGACGACGAGGCCAGGGCCGGGCTCGCCGCCTCGGCCGCGGCCGCCCGGCAGGTGCGCTCGCTGTCGGTCGCCGAGCTGACCGAGGCGCGGCTCGACGGCGAGCACCCCTACCTGGTCAGCGAGTACGTCGCGGGCCCCACCCTGCGCCAGGTCGTCGACCGTCACGGCCCCTACGCAGGCGACGACCTCTACCGGCTGGCCACGGCCACCGCCACCGCGCTGGCCGCCGTGCACGAGGCGGGCGCGTGCCACGGGGCCCTCACCCCCGCCAAGGTCGTCCTGGGCGCGGACGGTCCCCGGCTGGTCGGGCTGGGCCTGGCGGCCGACGGCGGCGGTCCGCCCGCCGACGTGCTGGCCTGGGGACGGCTGCTGGTCTACGCCGCCTACGGCCCCGGCGAACGATTACGCGGCGGCGAACGCCTCGACCGCCCCCTTCGCGGGCTCGTGGCCGCCGCCCTCGACCGCGACCCGGAACGCCGCCCCGGCGCCCGCCAGCTCCTGATGTCCCTCCTCGACGCGCCCCAGTCCCAGCAGGGCCGCCTGCTGCCGCCCGAGCCCATCGACGACCCGCCGCTCGGAGCCCGCGCCGAGAGCGTCTATCTCAAGCTCAGCCCGGCCGAACAGGAGCTGGTGCCCGACGTGCTCCTGCGGATGGTGGGGCTCGACTCCGACGGCGCCGACACCGTCGTCACCGCCGCCAGGGACGAGCTGGTCGCCGGGCGCGACGCCGACGAGGTGGCGGCGATCGAAGGAGTGCTGGCGGCGTACGGGGCGGCGGGCCTGGTAGAGCGCGAGGCCGGGACGCCTGGGGAGGCGCGGACGGCGGCCCCGGAAACCTCCGCGACCGCGGAGACCGTGGCGATCGAGCACGCGGCGCTGCTGCGGGCCTGGCCGCGGCTGCGCGAATGGCTGGACGGCGAGCGGGCGGGCCTGGCCGTGCACCGCGAGCTGGCGGAGGCGGCGCGGCAGTGGGAGGCGGGCGGGCGGCGGGCGGGGCTGGCGATCCGGGGGGAACCGTTGGACCGGGCGATGGCCTGGGCGGCCGGTGGACGGCGGCGGATGACGTTGAGCGCGGGCGAGCAGACGTTCCTC
>NZ_BAAAZP010000204.1:0-60765 GCF_039536965.1 Nonomuraea antimicrobica
CGAGGCCGTCTTCGACGCGGTCGCCGCCGGCCACCTGGCCGCGCTCAACGTGGCCCGCGCCGCCCGGCCGCACCTGCGCCGAAGCCTGCTGTTCCAGGTGCCGCCCGGCTCCGGCGCGCTGCACGCCTCCGGCGCGGCGGCAGTGGCGGCGCTGACCCGGGCGCTGGCCCTCGAATGGGCCGCCGACGGCATCCGGGTCAACTGCCTCAATACCAGCACCTCTCCGCTCCTCGACGCTCAGACCTCGCTGGACATCCTCATCTCCGGCCTAACAGGGCAAGTCATAGACGTGGGCGTGGACGGCACTTGACCCGCGGGTTGTTACCGTGCGAACGCATGAGGGGACTCATCGTGATCGCGGCGCTGCTCGGCTGCTATCCCGTGTTGCTGGTGGCCGCGCTGTGGCCGGCGCCGGTCGTGTTCGGGCTGGTGGCCGCGGCGTCGTACGCCGTCGAGTGCGTCGCCCCGCGCGCCGGCCGGCCGCTGCCCGACCTGCTCGCCAAGGTGCACCTCGGCATCACGCTGCGCTTCGCGGCCAGGGAGACCATGGCGCTGCTGCTGGTGGCGCGGACGACGGGAGCCGACTCGCCGTGGTTCGTGGCCCTGGCGGCGGGGGTGCTCGCGATCCACGGCGTGCGGGCCCTGCACACGGGGCTGGCGCTGCGGCTGCGGCAGATGCTCAGCAGGATGCCGGTGACCACCCGCAACCTCGACGTCTCCGCCCTGCGCATCCCCAGGATGCCGCCCAGGCCGCTGCGCGACGGCCGCAGCGTGCCCTTCCTCTACCTGGACGCCTTCCCGGTGCTCGGCGCCGTCCTGGGCGCCGTCCCCGCCACGCTCGGCGCGGGGCTGGCGCTCGTGGCGGGGCTGACGGCGGCGCTCGCCCTCATCCCGTACGTCCGCCGCGCCACCCCCCTCACCGACCGCGCCCGTGTCCTGGAGGTCGTGGGCGAGCAGGTCGAGAGGTATCGCCCCGAGGTCATCCTGTACTTCTCCGGCGCCACCGCCGCGGCCTACCAGGCCAGGATGTGGCTGCCCACGCTCGAACGCATGTCCCGGCGGGCCATCGTCGTCCTGCGCGAGCGCGGCATGGCCGCGCACCTGGAGGGCACCCGGCTGCCGATGGTCTGCATCCCGTCGTCGGCCGACCTGATGAGCTTCCGCGCCCTCGCCGGCGCCAGGCTCTGCCTGTACGTCGCCAACGTCGGCAGGAACGTGCACATGTTGCGCATCCCGACCCTGCGCAGCGCGTTCCTCAACCACGGTGACAGCGACAAGGAGGCGTCGTTCAACCCGTTCTCACGGGTGTACGACGAGGTGTGGGTGGCCGGGCCGGCCGGCCGCGACCGCTACCGCCGGGCCAAGGTCGGCGTCAGGGACGAGAGCATCCACGAGGTCGGCCGGCCGCAGTTGGAGGGCATCTCGACGGAGGAGCCGAAGACGCCGTACCGGACCGTCCTGTACGCCCCCACCTGGGAGGGCTGGAACGACGACCTGTTCCACACCTCGCTCATCACCATGGGCCCGCGCATCGTACGGGCGCTGCTCGACCACCGGCCGCCGCTGCGCGTCATCTACAAGCCGCACCCGCTGACCGGCACCCGCGACAAGACCGCCACCCGGGCGCACCGCAAGATCGTGACCATGATCGAGGCGGCGGAGCTGGCCAAGTCGAAGGCCCGGCACCCGTCGCGGGCCGCCGGAGCGGAGCCGCGGATCAGGCACCTGGTGGTCACGGGGCAGGAGCCGCACCTCTACGACTGCTTCGACCAGTGCGACCTGCTGATCAGCGACATCTCCAGCGTCGTGGCCGACTTCCTGGCCAGCGAGAAGCCGTACGCGGTGACGAACGTGGCGGGCCTGCCCGAGCGGGCCTTCCACAAGCGCTACCCGAGCACCGAGGCGGGCGTGCTGCTGGGCGCGGACCTGTCGGGGCTCGCGGACTTCCTGGACGGTGAGGACACGCTGGCCCGCGCCCGGATCAAGCTCAGGAGCTACCTGTTCGGCCCGGAGTACCCGGACGCGCTCACCCGCTTCGACGCCGCCGTCGAACGCGTCTTCTCCGGCTCGTGACCGCCCGCCCGCCTGCCGGGAAGGGACCCTCGCCGGGCCCGGCGAGGGTCGAGGCGACGGACTGACGAGGGCTCAGCGCAGGGGCCGGGCGAGCTTTCTCGGGCTGGTCAGGAAGCCCCAGCCCCAGGAACAGTGCATGGCGGCGTAGACGACCGGCAGCCGCAGCAGGGCCGCGGCGGGCAGCCCGCCGCCGGTGAGCGCGGACCCGGCCACCACGGCGGCGACGTAGCCACCGGGCACGACCAGCGCGAGCGGGAAGAACGGCGACACGACCAGCCCGAGCAGCATGGCCAGCACGGCGGCAGGCGGCGCGAGATACCGCAGGTTGATCGTGCCCTCGTGGGTGCGCGCCACCACCCGGCGCCACCGCCCGTAGTGGAAGTACTGCATGGCCAGCGCCTTGACGTCGGGCCGCGGCCGGTAGGAGACGCGCATGCGCGGCTGGAACCACACCAGCCCGCCGCTCTGCCGGATGCGGTGGTTCATCTCCCAGTCTTGGGCGCGCTGGAAGTGCTCGTCGTAGCCGCCCACCCGGTCGAGCGCCGAGCGGCGGAAGACGCCCAGGTAGACCGTGTCGGCGGGACCGGCCGTGCCGCCCACGTGGAAGGCGGCCGCGCCCACGCCGATCTTGGAGGTCATGGCGCAGGCGACGGCCTGCTCGAAGGGGGTGATCCCTTCGGCGGCCATGATGCCGCCCACGTTGTCGGCGCCGGTCTCGGCGAGCGTCTCGACCGCGACGCGCAGGTAGTCGGACGGCAGCATGGCATGCCCGTCGACCCGGGCGACGATGTCGTTGCGTGAGGCCGCGATGGCCGCGTTGAGCGCGTTGGGCGTGCGGCCGGTCGGGTTGGGCACCACCGTCACCCGCGGATCGGCCGCCGCGATGGCGTCGGCGACCTCCTGGGTGCGGTCTCGGGACGGACCCACGGCGAGGACGACCTCGATCTCGCCGGGGTAGCTCTGGGCGAGGACCTGGTCGACGGCCTCGCGAAGGTGCCGCTCCTCGTTGAGGACCGGCATGATGACGGAGATGGGGGGCCAGCCGCGCGTCTCCGCGGGCGCGTGCGGCGAGTCGGGGAACTGCTTCATGGCGGGGCTCACGCTACTGTACGACCAGGGGAGGAGGGCAATCGAACGCCCGATCCTCCGGCGTGACAAAAGGGGGACGGCATGGCCGAGCCGGGCGAGGAGGACGGCGGTGTGCTCGTGGGCGGTGACGCCTACGGAGGCGTCAAGCTCACACCCGTCCGCACCCGGAAGCCGCGCAGGAGTGCCAAGGCCCGCCGCCGCAACGTGCTGATCTCCGGTTTCCTGTCCACCGGTGTGCTGGTCACCACGGGCGTGGTGTGGGCGACCCCGCGCCAGATCGGCACGGTCGACGCGGGCGTGACCGCGGCCTCGTCCCATGGCGCCGAGAACATCCTGCTGGTCGGCGTCGACAAGCGCGACGACCTCACCCGCCAGCAGCAGAACCGGCTCAAGCTCGGCCGCGAGTCCGGCCAGCGCACCGACACCATGATGGTCATCCACCTGTCGGAGGACCACAAGAAGGTCACCGTGGTGAGCCTGCCGCGCGACACCTGGACGACGGTCCCGGGCAAGGGCGACCACAAGATCAACTCTGCGTACCAGTTCGGCGGGCCCAAGCTCACCAAGCAGACGGTGGAGGCGGCCACCGGGCTGCAGATCAACCGCTACATCGAGGTCAACATCCTGGGCTTCATCGACGTGGTCGACTCCCTGGGCGGGGTCACCGTCTGCACCCCCGTACCGATCAACGACACCAAGATCGCGCTCAACCTGCCGGCCGGCACCCACCAGCTCGACGGTGTGCGCGCGCTCGGCTACGCCCGCACCCGCGCCACCGCCCGCTCCGACCTCGACCGCATCGACCGGCAGCAGCAGGTCATCTCGGCCCTGCTCAACCGGGCGCTGAGCGCCGACACGCTGGCCAACCCGGCCAAGCTGGCCTCGTTCGTCAACACGACGCTCGGCACGGTGAAGGTCGATCCCGACGACGGGCTGCTCGGGCTGGCCACCCAGCTCAGGGACGTCTCGCTGCAGGACGTGAAGTTCGCCGAGGTGCCGCTGTCCAACGTCGACTTCAAGGCGCCCACCGGCGAGTCCGCGGTGCTCTGGGACAAGCAGGCCGCCCGCGACATGTTCGCCAACATCGACGCGGACCAGGACCCGGCCAAGCCCTCCCCGACCGTCTCGGCCAAGCCGTCGCCGTCGGCCAAGCCGTCCTCGATCGCGCCGGGCCAGATCTCGCTCGACGTCAAGAACGGCACCCTCATCACGGGCCTGGCCGCCCGCGCGAAGACGGACCTCGTCGCCTACGGCTTCAAGGTGCCCGGCGACCCGGGCAACACCGCCAAGAAGGACTACGAGCAGACCGTCATCCGCTACGCCGCGGGCATGGAGGAGTCGGCCAAGATCGTGGCGTCCGCCATTCCTGGGGCCGAGCTGCGCAAGGCCGACGTCAAGCGCATCGAGCTGGTGCTGGGCAGCGACCAGCTCAAGGTCAAGCAGCAGAAGGCCGATTCCACACCGACCGCCAAACCCGGCGTTACACCAACCACCAAAACGGCAATGCAGAACATATGTAAGAAATAGCTTTAACAAACCGGCCGTTGGACGGGTGAGGCCCATGGTGGTCAGGTCTTGGCGGGAAGGCCCCTGTACGGTGGTGCACGTGGCGGGCGACCTCGACGTCGCCGGTGCACCCCGGCTGCAGGCCGAGCTGGAGCAGGCGATGGCCGCCGCCGACCCGCTCAACGTCGTCCTCGACCTGACCGAAGTGCCGTTCTGCGACTCCGTCGGGCTCGGGGTGCTGGTGGCGGCGCACAACCACGTCCGGCGGATGAACGGCCGGATGATTCTGGTGCTCGCGCCGGGGATGATCCGCCACTTGCTGACGATCACGAATCTCGACCGGCACTTCGCGACGAGCCACTCCCTCACCGAGGCGCGCGAGGCACTCGGCAGCGCCGCCTGAGCCACTCCACCGTGCTGCGGTGAGCGGCTGCGCTGCCGCCTTCGGTCGGCTCGAGTGGCGGGAGGTGTGCGAGAACATGGTCGTGTCATCTCGGGTACACCTCCCCCCGACGTTCTGATGTCGCGGGAGAGCCCCCTCATGTGCGGAGGCTTTCACGTTGTTCGACCAGTTCCCCGAGCCCGCGCGCTCCCAGCTCCGTTCCGCCTTCGACGAGGGCAGGACCCGGCCGGAGTGGTGCTTCGCCGAGGGGCAGGCCCGTCTGGCCTACTGGGCGCCCTTCCCTGGCTCGGAGCCGGCGATCGTCTGGCAGTTCGCCCCGGGGCCCGACCCGGTCGCCGCGGCCGGCCTGCTGCGCCGCAGCCTGGAGGCGATGGGACTGAGCAAGGTGATCCACGACATCTCGCTGCAGCCCGGCCTCACCCCCGTCATGGATCGCGCGGTCGAGCACGAGGCCCTGGTCGAAGCCGGGTTCGCGATGGAGGTGGAGCGGCTGCTGCTGGAGTGGGTGGCCGGCAGCGACCTCCCGGAGGACCCGGGCAGGCTGACGTACCGGCCCGCGCGGGACATGGCGGCGGCCGAGGTGATCGACCTCCTCGTACGCGTCTCCGCGGGCTCCCTCGACCACGACACCCGGGTCGAGGTGGCCACGTCGGGCCCCGAGAAGGAGGCCCGATGGATGTACGACGACCTGATGAGCCGCAAGGCCAAGCCCGACTGGTTCGTCATCGGGCACCTCGACGGCTCCCCCGTCGGCCTGGTGGCGCCCGACGACCACTCCATCGCCTACATCGGCGTCGTCCCAGAGCACCGCGGCCGGGGCCTGGTCAACGACCTGCTGGCCCGAGGCACCCGTACGCTCGCCGAGGCGGGCCTGGAACGCATCGTGGCCGCCACCGACATCACCAACGTCCCGACGGCCGAGGCGTTCCTGCGCGCCGGATACTCGGAGGTCGGCCGGTTGTTCCGCTATTACTGGAGAGCATGAAGAGACTTGGGGTCATGTTCGACCGGGACCTGCCGCCCGAGCGGCTCGTCCCGTTCGCCGAAGCGCTCGACGAGACGTCCGTCGACGACCTGTGGGTGGTGGAGGATCTCGGCTGGACGGGCGGCGTCTCGGCGGCCGCCACGGCGCTGGCCGTCACCTCGCGGCTGCGCGTCGGCATCGGCATCACACCTGCTCCCCTGCGCAACCCGATGCTCCTGGCCATGGAGCTGGGAAACCTGGCCCGGGTGCACCCGGGGCGGCTGGCGGCCGGGATCGGGCACGGCGTACAGGGCTGGATGCGTCAGGTGGGCGCGGCCGTGCCGTCGCCGCTCGCCCTCCTGGAGGAGACGATCACCTCCGTGAGCGCGCTGCTGCGCGGCGAGACGGTGACCCTCGACGGCAGGGCGGTCCACCTCGACGGCGTGTCGCTGGTGCACCCGCCCGCCGAGCCGCCGCCCGTACTGGCCGGGGTGAAGGGCCCGCGCTCACTGGCGCTGTCGGGGCGGGTGGCGCAGGGCACGATCGTGCCCGAGGGCCTCGGGCCCGCCGACCTGCCGGAGATCATCTCGCAGATCGGCGCGGGGCCGGAGCACGAGTTGGTGGTGTTCACGTTCCTGCGCGTCGGGGCGGACGCCTCGGGAGACATCCCGCCGATCGTCGAGGGGCAGGCCGGGTTCCTGGGGGTCGCGCCGGAGCAGGTGGCGATGGCGTCCGGCACGCCGGAGGCGGCGGCTGAGCACGTCAAGGAGCTGTGGGCGGCGGGGGCGGGCACGGTGACGGTCCGGCCGATCGGTGACGACCCGCTGGGGCAGGTGGCGGCACTGCTGTCGGCCCTGTGAGCGCGGGCCATGTCAGGTAGTCCGCCGCTCTGGGCGGGTGCTTCAGGCGAGCGGGCGTCGCCGGGAGGGGCCGCGGGGTTCCGTACCGGCCGAATGGTCGATGCGGCCGGTACCGGGTTGGGCCGGACGGCCGATGGCCCGGCGGCCCGGCTCGGCGACCATCGTGTGCATGAGGCAGATCGCGGTCATCACGGCATGCGCGGCGCTCCTGACAGCGGCGTCCACCGGTTGCGGCATGGATCTGGACGCCGAAGAGATCCACGCCGCCCAGTCGTTCCCCTTCACGGGAACCACCCTGAAGATCAACGCAAGCCTGGGCGGTGTACGCGTGCTCCAGGGCACGGGCGGCGCCGTCCAGGTCGAACGCTGGCTGCGCGGCAAGGCGGTCACCGACGGCCCCGCCTGGTCGCTGCGCGACGGCACCCTGCGGCTCAGCGCCTCCTGTTCGATGGTCTTCGGCGACTGCGGCGCCCGCTACCACGTCAAGGTCCCGCCCGGCGTACGGCTGTCGGTGGACGCGGCGGACGGTGTCGTCCTCCAGGGGCTCGCCCAGGACGTGGACGTCGAGAGCCGCGACCGCATCCAGGTCACCGGTGCCTCGGGCCGGTTGCGGCTGAGCAGCGAGGGCCCCATCACAGGCGACGGCCTGAAGTCCGGGTACGTACGGTGCCGCACCTCGGACGGCTCCATCGACGTGGCCTTCGCCAGCGTGCCCACCACGGTGGACCTGCAGTCCCGCGACGGCAAGGTGACGGCCAGGGTGCCGTCCGGCTCGTACGCGGTGACGGCGAAGAGCACGGAGGGCGACTCGCGCTCGGAGATCAAGGACGACGGCGACAAGGGCACCGGGACGATCGTGGCCCGCAGCACGTCGGGCGACGTCCAGGTCCTGGAGAAGTGATCGGGGGCGCGTGCAGGCGCGGCTCCGAACCCGAGGAAATGGTCGGCGGCGCGTGCAAGCGCGGCTCCAGGCCCGAGGAAATGGTCGGGGCGCGTGCAGGCGCGGCTCCGGGCCCGTGCAAGTGATCGGGGCGAGTGTAGGTGCGGTTCTGCTGCGTGACCGGTCGGCGGCCACAACCGCACCCATGTGCCTTTACGTGTGCCGGCCCGCAATCATCGGCCGGCGATCCGTCGCCACCTCCAGGTGGCGGCGGTTACTCCCAGATGGCGACGTACTTGCCGTTCTCGGCGTTGACCTGCACCGGGTGCAGGCCCTTGCCCTTGAGGTCGTCGAAGCGCTTCTGGTAGCCGGAGGCGCTCATGTCGACGTAGTGGGCCCAGGACTTGACCCCGTCCTTGCGCCACACGGCCGCGTACGTGCCGTCGGGCGCCACACTCGCCCTGACCGGCCGGTAACCCTCCTCCTTCTTGGCGTAGACCTCGGCCTCGTGCTGCTGCCTGCTCTTGCCGTACGTGTAGTTCCAGGCGCCCCCGGTGTTGGCGCTCCAGACGGCGGCGTAGCGGACGTCGCCCGCGGTGCCGAACGCGTCGACCGAGCTGAGCGCCAGGCCCTTGGCGGCGGCCTCCTTGTTGACGGCGGCGAAGCGAGCGGGAGTGAGATTCGACTTGGCGAGGAAGTCTCCCTTCTTCTTCTCGAAGATGACGGTGAACACGGCCGAGTCGGCCGGGCCGGTGGCCGACACCGAGACGGGCTGCGCGCCCGACCTCAGCCCGGCGTCGAACCGCTGCCGGTATTCCTCGGCCGTCATGCCCTGCCAGATCCCCCACTCGGTAGAGGAGCCGTCCTTGATCCAGACGGCCGCGTACTTCTCGCCGTCAGAAACGTTGACCGTGATCGGCCGGTAACCCTGTTCCTCCAACTGGCGCACCCGTTCGGCGCTCTTCGCGGCCGTCAGCCCGTAGTAGGCCACCCACGCCGGAGCCGCCTGCGCCGAGGTCGCCTGCGCCGTCGCGGCGGGCGTCGTCGCCACACCGGCCGCGGCCAGTGCGGAGGCGACCACCGCGATCTTTCCTGTGATCCTCATGACCCTCCCATGCAGGATTCTTTACTCGTTCGAGGGATGAGGGACGACCCTAACAGCCGTTACCGACGGGCCGCAGGCAACGGAGTGGGCTCACAGGGAAATGTGTTGCTGGTGTTAGGTGACGTTCGCCGACAGCGTCCCCAGCCGATGGAGCCGGGGACGCGGCGGGAGGGCTCTTCCGAACCGGATCGTCAGCCGAGCTGCTCGAACGGGGTCGGCGACTGGCCGGTCCAGCGGTAGAGCTGGGCCTGGCCGGTGTGCTTGGTGACGCCGTTCTCGGTGACCGTACCGGCCTTGGCCACGTAGTAGCGGCCCTTCTCGAGCGAGACCAGCCCGTACTCGCCGGTGAACTGCCAGCCCCTGACGCCGGTGGCGGCGTCCTGGAGGCCACCGGGCGCCAGCGTGAGCAGCTTGCCCCGCTCGGCCTGCGGCTGCCCGGCGATCTCGCCGGTCCTGGGCCGCTCGTCGCCGTCCACCATGAAGAACGGGTAGTTGGGGAACTGCGGCTTGGTGCCCTTGTAGACGGCCATCATCCAGTTGCCGGTGTGCTCGTCGTACTCGAGGTTCTGCACGCCGTAGGTGGTGTTGCCGGTGTAGAGGAAGTACTTGCCGTCCACCCGCTCGGGGCCGCTCTTGTGGGGCTCGCTCTCGGTGAGCGGGCGCTCGTACTTCTTCCACTGGCGGATGTCGTACTGGAGGAGGACCTGGTGGTCGTTGTCCTGGCGGCCGGTGTTGGCGTAGACGCCGTAGGCCACGGTCAGCTTCTGGCCGCCGTTCTTCTTACCGAACTCGGGCCCGAACGAGACGCCGTCGATGCCGCTGCAGCCGTAGCGGTGGTCGGGGGTGTTGCCCACGTTGCCGTCGAACCTGCCGTCCCCGTTCATGTCGGCGGTGTAGTCGGCCACGACCTCCTCGAGGTAGACCGTCTTGACCACGTCGGTGGTCTGGGCGTCCATGTCGGGGCTGGTGATGCGGTCCACGTCGAAGATCGCGATGTAGAACGACTCCTGCGCCTTGTACTCCAGCGAGCCGTACACGCGGCCGTCCTGGCTGTTGAAGTCCAGGTCGCCGAGGTGGCCGGTGAAGCCCGTCACGGAGCCGACGAGGTTGCCCGCCAGGTCGGTCTTGACGAGGAGGTTGGTGAAGGAGAAGTACATGTAGCCCTTGCGCTGGTCGATGGCCATGCCCTGGACGTGTCCGGCTGTCCAGGCGCCGCCGTTGATCTCCGCCGGTAGCTCGCGTGGGCGGTCGGCGGCGACGGCCGGGGCGCCGAGGAGGGTGCCGAGGAGGGCGGTGGTGGAGGTGGCGGCCAGGGTGAGCGTCAGGACCTTGCGCATGGTGCAGTACCCGTCTGTCTTCGGCATTCAGATGATCAATCCGAAACGAGACGGTATACCGCACACATGCTTATGTCTGACAAATGGTGAAATTGGGAGTGAAGTGCCTGCGAACTACTGATCGACCGTTCTGACCGTGCTGCTCGATCGTTCTGCGGTCTGAACTCCGCCGCTTACTCCTCCACCGTTCTGACGCGTCGCGCGCGGTGGGCGGCCTCGGGGAAGTCGCCCGCGCGTACGCGTCGCAGCAGCTCCCGCCACGGCTCCGCCCACCCCGACCGGGGCCCGCACGACGCCGCCAGCGCCGTGGCGAGCAGCGCGCCCGTCTCCCCCTCGGCGGCCAGCCACCGCGCGTGCGGCAGCACCCGCTCCGGCGGCACGTGCACGGTGGACTCCGCGAGCGCCTCGCCCGTCTCGACGGCGGCCAGCACTCCCGGCATCGTCTCCACCAGCCGCGCCAGCACGTCGCGGGGGGCGTCCCAGTCGGCGGTCCCGGCCAGGAGCCCGGCCGCCAGGCTCACCGGGAGGTCGTCGGCCGCCCCCAGGACGCCGGGCGGCACCGGCTCCCTTTCCACCCGGTGCCACAGGCGCACGTACGTGACGACGGCCGCCAGCCGCTGGGCCGCCGGGAGGTCGCGGTCGGCCCCGGCGTCGGGCTCGGCGGGCGCGGCTGCCAGCGTGCGCACCGCCGCCCGCAGCGCCTCCGGCCGTACCCCGGAGCACGCGCCGACCACCAGCCCGCGCGCGGCGTCCTGCCAGTTCGCGGTCTCGCGCAGCTCGCAGACGATCTCCGCCAGCCGGTCCATGGCGCCGGGCGCGTAGACCACCCAGTGACGCAGCTCCATGACGGCGCTCGCCCGGGTACGCCGGTCCGGTGCCCGCGTCGCGGCCACGACCAGTTCCCCGAACTCCGCCCGCCACCGCTCGGGCACGGCCAGCGGCTGCGTGCCGAGCACCGGGGCCGCCAGGTCCCCGGCCTCCGTCACCGCTCCCCTGAGCACCTCCCACGCCTCGGGCTCGGCGAGCAGGTCGATGACCGCCGACCCGATCGCCACCCGTACGTCCTTGTGCTGGCCGTCGGCCGCCCACAGGTCGCGCAGCAGCCGGGTCGCGCCGGGCGCGCGGTGGCGGGCGAGCAGCCGGACCGCCTCCTTGCGCGCGGTCACCTTGCCACCGTCCAACACCGGCTCCAGGGCCGCGGGCAACTCGGCGGGACGCACGTGGCGAGCCGCCCGCGCCGCCGCGTACACGGCCACGTGCGCGTCGTCCCCACCGGCGTACGCGAGCAGGTCGGCCAGCACCTCCCCCGGACGCGCCGTCCACGGCAGCGCGGTCAGCGCCGCCCGCCGCAGCAGGGCGTCGTCCGAGGTCAGGAACGGCCGCAACCTCCCGGCCTCGGCCGCGGGGACCTCGCCCATCATCCGCACCGCCTGGGCACGCTCCCGCGCGGGCAGCTTGCGGTTCCCCGCCACCCGCTCCATCAGCCCCAGGTACGCCTCGCGCTGCGCCGCCGTCCACCGTCGTACGGCCTGACGGCGGGCATGCGGCACCCGCCGCACCCCCTTCTTGGCGAACCGGCCCACCGGGGCTCGACGGCCCAGCGCGGCGTCCAGCAGATCCGTACGCTGCCACGCCAGCACGTCGAACACCCGGCCGATCACGACCACGGACGGGTCGGACGCCAGCAGCGCCTCCACCCGCCGCCCCCGCGTCCGCGGCGGCTCCAGCCAGAGCTCGATCGCCCGCAGCGCGTCCGAGTCGCTCGCGGCGGTCAACGCGCGTTCCAGCGCGTCCTGCAGCTCCGGCACGTCGTGGCCGCGCCGGCCGAGCGCCGCCGCGAGCATGAAGGCCAGGTCGTGGCGGTCGTGGTCGGCCTCCGCCGCCAGGTACGGCGCCAGCCTGCGCCCCAGTACGGCCTCCTGGCCCCGCCTCAGCACGTGCGCCAGCGGGCGCAGGTAGACCGTGCCCGTGTGGCCGGTGACCCGTTCGAAGACCCGCAGTCCGTACTCCAGCAGGGCCGGGTCGTCCCGCCGCGCGCCCTCCCCGAAGACGCCGGCGGCCAGGCGGGCCAGGACGACCCGGGTGGAGTGGGAGCAGTCGCGGGCGGCGAGCGCGTCGTCCACGAGCCGGTCCAGGGCGGGCACGTGCGCGGCCAGAAAGAGTCGCGGCGGGATCTCCGCCAGCGCCCCGGCGGCGGCCAGGCGCACCGGGTCCTGTTCGTTGCGCAGCCGACCGAGCGCGTCCATCAGGCGGGTGACGATCTCGGGGTCGCGGGCGCGGCCGGCGCAGGCGATCAGGTGGAGGTAGCCGTTGGCGCGCTCGCGCCCGTCGGAGCGGCGGGTGACGGCCCGCAACGTCTCCTCGGCCTCGTCGTACGGGAGAAAGGCGGTGACCTCGAGCACGTGGTACGGGTCTCCGGCGACGGAACGCAGCCCCAGCATGCGGCGGGCCTCGGCGACGCGGCGGCCCAGCGGCAGGACCTTCAGCAGGTCTTCCGAGCAGACCGCCTGGGAGACGTCGACACCCTCCGTCGCCGCGGCGAACACCGCCTCCCTGCGGCTGGGCGGCACCGCCAGCAGCAGGTCGACCAACCAGTCATCGTGCTCGCGCACCGCGCGTCCCAGCTCCCCGAGCCGGTCGTCGGTGAGTGCGGCCAGCCGCCGCCGTACGGCCCGCCGCCGCAGCAGCCCGGCGAGCTGCGGCTCCCGCCCGGGGATGAGGTAGAGGGCCAGCGTACGCTCCAGGTCGGCGTCCAGCAGCCGTCCCGCGCACCGCCAGGTCCTGTCGGTCCAGTGGCGCTCCAGCAGCGTGATCACCCGCTCGGGGACGTGCTCGGCGGCGGCCTCGATCCCGGGACCGACCGCGAGCCACCACGCGGGACGTAACGGGCGCGGCAGCTCGGCCAGCACCGATTCGGCGTGGTCGAGCACGACGACGGGGTGCCGCCGGGCCAGGGCGCCCCAGTTCGGCACCGCGTACGCGAGGTCGGCCAGCCGGGCCGCGACCATCCCGGCCGGGCACGACGTGAGCAGACCGGCCGCCTCCCTGTCGCCCCACCGCTCGCGTACCTCGTCGAGCAGCCGCCCGGCCAGGTCGTGCCGCTCGGCCTGCCTGATGGCCCGGTAGGCAGCCATCCGGCGGTCAGCGGAAGCGGTACGGACGATCTCCACGACGGCGTCGTCGGGGCCGCCGAGCCGGATCGCCTGGTTGATCGCGTACCGGGAGACGTCCGGATCGGGGTCGGCCATGGCGCGCGTGACGTGCTCGACCTCGTTCGCGACGACGGCCAGCCGCACTCCGAGCGAGCGCTCGTACTGGCCGAGCCCGGCCAGGCCGTCCAGCAGCGCCCGCAGCTCGGGGCGGCCGGTGAGCGCTCTCGCGTGTTCTGCCAGGCGGCGCAGCCGCTGCGCGTACGGCAGCGGCTCCACCTCGTCGAGCAGTTCGCGCGGGGAAAGTTCACGAGGCCGCATGGCCGCCTCGCCTCCGTTCGTCGTCTCGTCGGTGCGGCGGTCGGTCGCCATCGCAGGTGAGCACGTCGCGGGTGAGCACGTCGCGGGTGAGCAGGGTGCGCATGTCCGCGCGTACGCCGTCGTCCGGCTCGGCCTCGTGCGCGGCCCGTACCCAGGTGAGGGCCTCCTCGGGCACGGTCGGCCACGCGGCCAGCGACCGCACCGCGTTCGCGCGCACCCTGATCAGCCGATTGCGCAGCGCCACCCGGATGAGCGGCAGGCCCAGCCCCGGATACGCGCCCAGCTCCTCGACCACCGACTCCAGCACCTGTTCGTGGCCGTCGCCGAAGAGGCGCTCGCCGGGACCGTTCGCCAGGCTCTCCACCGGCAGCAGCTCGCCGGCCAGCGCGACGAGCGCCTCCGGCGCGGCCAGGCGGATCACCGCGGCCCAGGCGGAGTCGTCGCCGGGCTCCAGCCGTACCCTGGCCTCGGCCTGCGGGAGTATCGGCAGGCCGAGCCGGGACGCGCAGTACAGCGCCGCGCCGAAGTCCGCGCCCGCCGGGTCCGCCACGCCCGCCAGCGCCAGGCCGCTCCAGCGGGGCTGCCCCAGCACCTCCTCGTAGCGCCGGCGCAACACCTCCAGGTCGCCGCCCCGCCAGCCGAACCCGTCCGCGGGCGCCTCGCGCAGCCCCTCGGTCACGGACAGGAGGCTGAGAAGGCGGCCGAGGGTGGCCTCGCGGGTCGCGGCCAGGTCGGCGTAGCGGGCCAGGGCGGGCACGGCGTCGGCGTACGCGCTGATGCCCGAGGTCGGGCCGCCCTCGCCGACGACGAGCGCGGCCAGGAGGTCGCCCGCGCCGTCCACCAGCGCGTCGTCCGGCTCCGGGTCGAGCAGCGCGGAGTACAGGTCGCCGGTCGTGGCGGCGATCGGGGCCAGGTACTCGTTCGTGATGCCGTTACGGAAGCCCTCGCGCAGCAGCCAAGCCTTGACCTCGGGGTCGTGGCTGCCTGCGAGGCGTTCGACCGCGTGCACGCGCCCCCAGTCCTTGACGCGCCCGGCCAGCTCGAACACCGCCCGCTCCGGGTCGGGCTGGGTGCGCAGGAGCGCGACGACGGCGTACAGGGTGAACTCCTCCAGCGTGCCGAGCAGGAGCAGCAGCTCGCGGTCCGGCTCGCCGCCGCAGGCTCCGACGAGGACGATACCGATCTTCGTCGCCTCACGCCGGGTGCCGTGCTCGGCCAGCCACCGTCCCGCGTCGTAGAGCCGCTGGCCGAGCGGCGGCCGTCGCGACAGCTCGCGCAGCAGCTCGTCGCAGATGGCCAGCGCCGACGCCGCGGCCAGCCGGTCGTGCAGTCGCTCGTACGGCGCGTCGTTCCGCAGCAGGTCGGCGACCTCGGCGACCGCGCCGGGATCGGGGTCGATCGCGAAGTGGTGGGTCCTGATGCCGTCCATGACGGCACTGGAGATGTACGGCCGGCCGTCGTCAGGGCGAGGCGGCTCGTCCGGGAGCTCCTGGGCATGCGGCGGCCAGGGGCCGGGGCCGTACAGGGAGGACATGGAGATCGCGTGTGCCAGGAAGGTGAGCCGGTCGTCGTCGCTCAGCTTCCTCGTGCCGGGGTTCACCGGCTGGGGCGGTGGCCGCCCTTTCCGTAGATCATGTGCGCCATGATGCCGCAGTCTCCCGGGCTCGCGCCAGTGGATTTCACTCCGGGTACGAGCGAGCCGCCTTCAGCGGGCCGCCACCAGCTCCACCTCGAACCCGTCCCCATCCTCCAGGTAGGCGGCGTAGTGCCGGTCCCCACCCGCCCACGGATGCCGGTCGGGGAACATCAACGTCCACCCGTACGCGGGCGCCTGCCCGGCCAGCTCGTCGACCCGCGCACGGCTCCCCGCGTGGAAGGCCAGGTGGTTCAGCCCCGGACGACACCGGTCGTGCCGCGCCGCGGTGAGCGCGGGCGACTGCTCGACGACGATGTACGTCGCCCCCAGCCGCCAGCTCCGCCCGTGCTCCCAATCCTGGTGGAGCGCGTACCCGAGCGCCTCCAGCAGCCACTGCCAACCGACCGTGGCCCGCCGCAGGTCGGGGACCCAGATCTCGACATGGTGCAACAAACCAGTTGCGTGCTCCTCGCTCATGAAGGGACCCTACGACGGTCGCTCCACCGAACGGACTCAGGAGGTCCCCCACCGTGGCGATCCCCAAGAAGGGCGCACGCCCCATCACCGTCGACGGCACCGGCTACCGCTGGCGGATACGCCACAAGCCGACCCACTGCCAGGGAAACGGTTGGGGACCCATGACCTTCGCCGTGGAACGGGCCGAGGCGCCTGGCCGCGTCCTGCTCGTCTCGCTGCCCTACTCGCGTCCGGACGCCTGGCTGGGCGAGCGCACGACCGCCGTACGCCCGGCGCTCGTGGCGGCGACCATCCGCCGGGCCCGCACGGGCGGCTGGGACCCGTCGCGGGCCGGCAACGCCTTCGAACTGACCCTGACCGACGAAGACCTGACCGACCTGCCCACGTAGGAGGTCCCGTACCTGCGGGATGACGCGGACCGGCCGGGCGCCCGCCCGCTCACAGGCTTCTCACATCAGCTCTCGCTACTCTGACGCTCCCACGCAACGGCGACCGGGCACGACCGGAACTTGGAGGCGGCTGTGACAATGCCGAAGAAGGGCTCGCGGCGCATCAGCGTCGACGGCACCGACTACCGCTGGCGGGTCAGCAACAACCCGTCCAACCGGGGCGACACGTGGAACCCGATCCGCTTCGCGGTCGAGCGAGTCGAAGAGGCGGGAGGCGTTCTCACGGTCTCGCTCCCCTTTGCCCGGCCGGACAACGGGTTCGGCGCACGAACGATGGCCATCCGTCCCGTCCTCGTCAGCGAATGCATCCGGCGAGCCGTCGAAGCAGGGTGGGACCCGCGGCGGCCGGGCTCGCCCTTCACCCTCGACGTCACCGAGGACGACCTGACCGCGCTCCTCGGCGAACCACCCCGCTACCTGATCCCGTTCCTCTGGGGCCTGATCCCTGAGGGCGGCAGCATCAAAGACCTCCCACGAGCCGTCCAGATCCACCCCCGAAACGACACCCCCTCCGACGAGGAGACACCTTCCGGCCGGTAACCGGTCACCCGGAACCGCGGACCTCTCCCATGGCGTGGTCCGCTCCCCGCCGGCCGGACCTATTGAGTGACCCCGGCGTGGCGAGCGACCCGCGGGAGACGGCGAATGAACTCCGCTTCGTCTCCGAAGTCCCATTCCGCGCCGTCGGGCTCCGCATGGTACGTCAGGGAGGGGAACTTGCTCTTCACGCCCCGAGCCCGGACGGCATCACCCAGGCTGTCCGTTTCCAGGCCGGTCGCCTTCTTGTAGGGCTCGAAGGTCACGTATTCGAGGAGTTCGAACTCTGGCCACTCCTCCCGTGTCCAGATCTCACGCCGGCGTCGGGTGAGCCGCGTGAGGCGGAACTTTCCATCCTTGGACCAGGTCACGCGCCTGTAGCCGCGAAAGAACGAGCGCTCCAACTCCAGGACGTGCTGGACCTGCGGCAAATCGACAGCGGCGTCGGGACAGTCGGCCACCGTTTCGAAGGCTTCGCGGCCAAGGCTGATCAGCCAGCTCACGAAGTACTCGAACCCGTCAGACGAGCCGCTGCCCATGAGCGTCCAATAGACCGCGTACATGTCCCAGGAGCAACCGCGATTGGCGGCGATGGTCCACCACGTCTGGTAGTCGACGATCTCTGCGACCGGCAGAGCGGACAGGCGCTCCTCCAGCCATGCCACGCGCTCCGCCCTTGTGTCCGTCTCCTGCGCGGAACGCTCGATCATCGCCCAGAAGCCGGCAACGTCCATAAGACGCGATCATGGCAGCCTCCGAGCCCTCTGTACAGATCACGGAACGCGGCCCGCTTTCACCGGGCTCGGGCATCGCGCGAAACCCGGCACCACACGCACTAACGCGCCAGATTTCCGCACGTCAACGCGCTACTTAAGGAGCTGGCGGGCCATCACCATGCGCTGGATCTGGTTGGTGCCCTCGTAGATCTGGGTGATCTCCGACGCCCATCGCAGGCACTTGGGGAAGCTCGGCGATCAGCGGGCTGATCAGGCATTACGGCTGTGGCCGACTCTCATCAGCTTTCGTTGGTTCTGGTGTTCTCACGGAACAGCGACGGAACGGGGCAGGCGCACGAGCGGAAACGCGACCGTGTCACTTCTCATCAAGGTCGCTCAAACGTCCGACTGATCCTCAAACAGTAGACCTTGGGGCAAGACCGCAAGGCTGAAGGTGTTCCTGTGTTCCACTAGCTGAATGGCAAGCGCGATAACGAGCATCATCGCGGTCGCAGGAACGCTGCTCGGGGTCACGGTCACGTACGTGTTCCAGACTCGTGCGGCGAGACAAGCTCGTCAGACCGCACGAGAAGATCGACTCTGGCAGGAGCAGTTAGCCGCCTACAGTACCTTCGCCGGCGCGTTGACCGACTTCCGGCAGAGCCAGAACGACCGATGGCATCACGAGCAGGAAGACCCGCAAAGCCAGGCGTTCATCGCGGCACGGGATGAGTCCTACAAGAAGCGGACCGATGCCACCTCAGCTCTCTTCAGGCTGCGTCTGGTGGCAGCGAACGAGGCACTCACCGAACTCGCATACTTCGCGCTGAAGCACACCGAAGACATCCCACTAGCATCCGATGAGTCAGACAGGAAGGACCGAGGACGCAAGGCCCGCCGCGCCCTACTGAACTTCACAGAGGCAGCAGCCACCCAGGTAAGGGAGATCGATAGGCGGTAGGCCGAGGCAGAGGCAGAGGTCTCGGGAGAGAGCTGCGACCGTCCGCTTTTCAGGCGGAGCAATCACCCTGCTCCGGTGATGGAGACCGTGGTCAGGCACGTGTGGACGGTGGCGCAGATGCGTCGGCGTATGGGGACGTTGCTGTCAGCGCTGCTGTCACCTCAGCCATGGTCACCCGGTGCCGGGGCCCGACGAAGGAGGGCCTCGGCGTCGATCGCCCCGGCCATGGTCGGCGAGAGGCGAAGTGAGCGATCGTCACGGCCTCGACTGGCAACGTCGTGTCTCCCAAAAGTGCGAGGCGGGCGGGCTATTTATATCGGGAGCCAGCCACAATGTCGAGCGGTCTTCCGCCTGGTCACGCGGCGGGTGCTAGATGGTGTCATGCGCTCTTTGTGTCGGCATTGCTGTGCAGCACCTTGCTGGCGGGGATGAGATAAATGTTGACATTTGGCCTGGACCAACCGGCTTCAAGGTGCCATCAAGAAATGTAGGCCACGGCTAGCGATTTCCTCAGCATGCCTAACCATTTGCGTCATTGATTTTCAGAGTCCTTGCCAACGCTTGCTCGCATTCGCTGGCATCTTCCTGGAAGCCATTCGCTCGATACCAAGACTCTGCCTCAAGATAACATGCTACTGCCTCTTCTATTTCTTCAATCGACTCATGTGCCGCGCCTACAGCAAACGTCAACTTCATTGCGTGCCACATCTCACCCTTGTCGCGAGCGAGCTCGGCACTCCGACGCCAGACTGTGATAGCTGCACCAAAATCTTCCTGGTCATAGGCCACTCGCCCAACGCCATAATGGGCCTCTAGCTCACCCCGAATTTCGCCATGGGAGGCGTAAGTCCTTGCAGCCTCAGAGTACAGCCTCTCCGCTTCGGAGTGCTCCTTTCTATCTATATTTAAATCGGCGAGCTCAACAGTCACGCCGGCGGCCGCTATCCCTAACCCCATTTCTTCAAATAGATTGCGAGCCATATTGTAACAATGTAGAGCCTCATCGATTTTCTCTAGTTTCTTGTTGATGCTACCCAATGCACTACATGCTTGCGCTTCCCCAAACCTATCGTCGACCATCTTGCAAAAAGCGAGAGCTCCGCTACAGCGCTCAAGAGCGGTCGCATAATCACCTCTCTCAAAGGCAATCGCACCCAAGCCCTGTATTGCGCGAATCTTCGACTCCCACTGCAGTTGCTTGGTAAAGATTGCAATCGCTTCTCTATATAGATTCTCAGCAAGATCGTACCCGCCGCGCATGAACGCGATCTCGGCGAGGCCACTACAAACATTTGCCCAATTAACCCAGGCGCGCAGATCATGAAATAGATCCAGAGCCTGAGAGTAGTAATCTTCAGCCTCTTGAAGCTCATTTCGTGCACGACTAAGAGATCCAAGGCCAGATACAGCTACAGCTTTCCATGCTTTGTTGTTTTCGGCGTCTGCGATCTCACTTAGCAATGAGTATAGATTACGGGAGGTCGCAAGTCTCTTACTCGCCATTAGCCACCATGCAGCGTTCGAGACGAGAACAGCACAGTCTTCCCAGCGATCCCTCACGGCACTAGCAGCTACATTGTTTATTTCCTCTATTGCACTCGTGAGCCAGTCCCTCGCGTCTTCAATCGCCTCCATTTCCGATTCTGGAGATATGCGACTCCAACCGGACCGCGGGTCGTGTTTCTTGATAAACGCTAGCGCGTCTGCGAGACGAATATCGAGACTTTCGTACAGTCGAATTCTCGCACGCCCGATCAGGTCTTCGGTCTCGTCTAGAGTTGATCTTTCACGCACATATCCCAGGAACAGGTCATGCAGCTTATATCGACTTGACCCCACTTGTAGCAGCATGTTGTATTGAAACAAGTCAGCCAGTCGGGCCGCAGCAATGTAACGGGGTACTTGAGTAAGTGCTGCCATAGAGTAGTCATCGAAATTCGGTCCGTCATGCCATGCACATCTGCGAAGGAATGACTTCAAATCATTTGACAGCGCGTCATAGGAAACGGAGAAAGCAGAGCGTATAGCTCGTTCTTCTACAGGGAGATAATGGAACGGATTACTGGCCTCACGCATTGTTGCCAGAACATCTCGCGGCTTTGCCACTTCGAGAAGTACCCCCACCGCCCGAATAGCCAGCGGTAGGAACCCGCATGCCGCGGCAACATCTGCAAGCGTATCGCGATCCTCTCTGCCAGCTGCATTCTTGCCGACAAGAAGTTCGACTGCGTCAATTTCTTCTAGCGGCTTGAGATGCATGGACTGAGCATTCAAACGTCCCAGGCGTTGCCTGCTCGATATAAGAACTAGGCAGTCTTTTGCGCTCACACCAGGAAGCAAGAGCTCGACCTGATCAGGGTCCCGTGCATTATCAAGACATATCAACACTCGACGCCCTGCTAGCCACGAGCGCCACAACTGAGCGGCAGCATTCTCGTCAGATGGAATATCCGTACCTTGGAATCCGACAAGTGCCAGCAGTTCGGCTAGGACCTCCAGGCATCTGCGTGGCTCCTTGCCGGGCGTAAAGCCCTGTAGGTCCACTTCGATACACGCATCTGGATATGATGCTTGCAGTTGTTGGGCAAACACTCGCATGAGAGCTGTCTTGCCAACACCAGCCATGCCATGGATTGTGAGTATTACTGGCCCCGAGTGCGGCTCCTCCGAAGCTGCAAGGGTCTTCAGGCGTGCCATCTCGGCACTTCGACCTATTAGGTTGGGAGGAGCATGTATCGTGAAGGGCTTACGTTCAGGTCCTCCACTGGTACGGGCGTAGAAGTAGTTATTCTGCGTGCCCAACCCTTGAACTGCCTGCTGGGCACCATCAAAAGCTTGAACGCGCCCGATCGCGCCATTGTTATGGTCAGCTGTTTCCATCATTTAGCATTGAATGTATTGTGCTGTGTTCCTTCTCCGAGCACCGCTTGCTGTGCGTGATCATAAGAGTTGGCTACCACGGTAACAGAAGATGTCACGGCGGCCTCTTGCTTGGCTCTCTGAAGCATCTCTGCTACTTCTTTTGCCAGGTCCGGGTCTTCCGCCAGCACTTGATGGATGTCTGCGCGGAGAGTGGTCAGACTATCTGCATCTTCAGGATTATCAAGCACACCCTTGATACTGCTTGGGCACTCATCTGCCGTCTCGGCTACGCCGAACACCCTTTGAAGGATTCTCTTTCCCCATGACACCGTGGCATCCGCAGCTTGGTCTTGAGTTTTAGCGAGAACAGCGCCACCGTATGCGCCAAGGGCCGCAGAAACATATGGGGTCAACTCGCCCACTAGAGCAGCAAGATCCATAGCGTGTCCATCCGGTAGACCGTGTTATGCCTCTTTTAAGAGTAGATGGTCTTGCCCCGGCACGAGCGTCGACTCGAAGAATTGGCCCGATGTGTTCTAGCGCGTGGGAGGCGCGGGCCGCGACCGGCCGGAGAGCCGCAGCGCGGCCAGCGACCGCCCGACGCGCGGCGGGCCGCCGGAGGCGGGCTGCCCTTGAAACCGTAGAGAAAAGTCTCATCCGGTCAATAGATCATGCTCCTGACCTGCTGGTTTTCTGCCTCGTGGCTGCGGCTTCGGTTGATGGTTGACCGTATGGACGGGCTGTGGTTCAACCGATGTGCGGGCCGGCCCCTTGGAGGTAGTGGTTGATCCTCAGCCTCATCGACTGGTGCATGGCGTAGTTGTCAAGCCGGTGCCTGGGCACCCAATGCACCCGTGTGGAATTCTGCGCTCGGTGTTAGCTGACCGCTCGTTGCCCTGGCCGCGAGCACGAGAGAGAACTCCTGGCGGACCTCGTCATTGCTGGTGTAATGGATGACGTGCCGGGGGTCGCTGTAGGTGCCGACCAAGCCTGTGATCTCGCAGATGATCCCGGTCTCTTCGAGGGTCTCTCTGATAGCCGCCTGGGGGATGGACTCTCCGAGGTCGATGGCGCCGCCGGGCAACGCCCAGTTGCCGTTGTCGGATCGGCGGATGAGAAGCAGTTCGCTGGCCTCGTTGGTGACCACGACGTTCACGGACGGCACGAGGCTGTTGGCGGCAGGTGCGTTCGGGTCGTCGTAGTAGTCGATCCGCTTGCTCATGTGCCGGAGCCTACGCCGCCCGGCGTCGCCTTCGGCCGTCGTTGCCCGTGCCCGTGGCTACTGCGGGACGACTATGGAGCCCTTGCCTGGCTTGGTGGTGATGAGCCCGCGTTCTCTGAGGGCCTCCATCGCCTTGCGCACCGTGACGCGTGCGACGTCGAACTCCTCCTGGAGCTTCACCTCGGAGATCAAGGTGAGTGCGGGGTAGGTGCCGCTGTCGATGCGCTCGGCCACGACGTTGGCTATCTGCTCCCACTTGTAGAGCCTGGGGTCCCACTCAATCACAGGACGACTCTACGTAGTGGTGGACCTATCAACATAGAACAGGAAGTCCTAGGAATGCCGTAGACAGGATAGGACAGGTTGAGTTAGCTTGCTCGCATGGCGTTGGTGAGCGACGGTGGGCCCCTCCGGGTGGGGCTCCGCAAAGTGCGCTCCGGCTGGCCGCCCCGTGATGGGTGCGTCCCGCGGCCGGGGTCGGCTCCTCGCTCACCAACGCCTGTTCATCGATTGCGGTTTCCGCGGGCGCCAAAGGTGGCTCGTCGGGGTCGCGCGTCATGAAGGACGGTGAGCCTCGGTGGTAGATGACTACGACTTCCACGGTACGCACCCCGCCGCGCCTCGCCCGGACGCGGTGCCGGTGCGGTGGACCCCGGTCCAGCAGCGTCCGGGTGCGGCCCGCGTCCGGGCCTATACCTGCGAGTGCCTGTCGCTGGTCTTCGAGCAGTGCATGGCCGGCGGGCAGGGCTTCATTCGGCGGTATGACCGGTCCGTCTTGCCGTGGGGTATCGCCGAGAGCCCGCGCGTGCGGGTCGTCGATGCGATAGCGCTGTGGCGACAGCTCATGAACGGGGAAGCGAGGTAACGCCGCACAGAACCGGCAAGCCATGCACACGTAGCGTCACAGTTGGCAACTGATTTGTGACGGGCGTTTCCGCAGGTCGAAGGCCAACCTGCGGTTTCGCATGCCCACCGACTGGCAGTTTTTCTGCCAGTGACGCAGGTCACCCGCCTTATCGCACGCACAACCTGTTGTTCCGCTGGACGGACGATCGCTTCGTCAAGGCCAGGAGCTACAGCGAAACCGTCTGGAAGCCCGCTCTGGTGGCCGCGGGCGTGATCCCGGCACCGGACAAGGACCCACGCAAGAGGAGCCGCTATGCCACCTCCCGCAAGGAGGAGCTGCACCAGCTCCGGCACTACTACGCGAGCGTCATGCTGGCCGGTGGGGTCTCGGTCAAGGAACTCGCCGAGTACCTCGGCCACGCCGATCCCGGCTTCACCCTCCGTGTGTACGCCCACATGATGCCCGGCTCCTACGACCGGGCCCGCCGGGCGATCGACGACCGCCTGTTCCGTCCGCACAGAGTGTCCTACGGAACAGGCACGGAACAGTGATCGTTCAGCTCCCGATCACGATACATCGAACCCCGCCGCTGGCGATCAGCAGGCGGGGTTTCCGCATGTCAGGGCTACTTGAGGAGCTGGCGGGCCATGACCATGCGCTGGATCTGGTTGGTGCCCTCGTAGATCTGGGTGATCTTGGCGTCTCTCATCATGCGCTCGACCGGGAAGTCCTTGGTGTATCCGTACCCGCCGAGCAGTTGCACCGCGTCTGTGGTGATCTCCATGGCGGCGTCCGAGGCCGCGCACTTCGCCGCGCTCGACAGGTACGTGAGGTCCTTCTGGGGTACGCCGTTCATCGCCCGGTCGGACTTGGCCGCCGCGTGGTACGTGAGCTGCCGGGCCGCCTCCAGCTTCATCGACATGTCGGCGATCATGAACTGCAGGCCCTGGAAGTCGGCCACCGGGCGGCCGAACTGCTTGCGTTCCTTGACGTAGCCGATCGCGAAGTCCAAGGCCCCCTGTGCGATGCCCAGGGCCTGGGCGGCGATGGTGACGCGGGTGTGGTCGAGGGTGGCCAGGGCCGTCTTGAAGCCGGTGCCGGGCGCGCCGATCAGGCGGTCGGCCGGGATGCGGACGTTGTCCAGGATGACCTGGCGGGTGGGCGAGCCCTTGATGCCGAGCTTCTTCTCCTTGGGGCCGAAGGAGACGCCTTCGTCCGACTTCTCCACCACGAAGGCGGAGATGCCGCGCGCCCCTGCCGACGGGTCCGTGACGGCCATCAGCGTGTAGTACTCCGACACACCGGCGTTGGTGATCCACATCTTGGTGCCGTTGAGCACGTACGAGTCCCCGTCGGCCACCGCCCGCGTCCTCATGGCCGCCGCGTCCGAGCCCGCCTCCGGCTCCGACAGCGCGTACGAGAACATCGCCTCCCCCTTCGCCACCGGCGCCAGATAGCGGCCCTTCAGCTCCTCGGAGGCGGAGAGCAGGAGGGGGACCGTGCCGAGCTTGTTGACGGCGGGGATCAGGGAGGACGAGGCACAGGCGCGCGCCACCTCCTCGATGACGATCACGGTGGCCAGCGCGTCCGCCCCGGCGCCGCCGTACTGCTCCGGCACGTGTACGGCATGCAGGTCGGACGCCACCAGCGCCTTGTAGACGTCCCAGGAGAACTCCTCGGTCTCGTCGATCTCGGCGGCGTGCGGCGCGATCTTCTCGTCGGCCAGGGCCCGGACCGTCTCCCTGAGCATGTCGTGCTCTTCGGCGGGCGCGTAAAGAGGGAAGCTCATGCATCGAATACTAGGACGTCCGAGCATCTTGTTACCAGCCGGTACGGTTTGCGAAGAGGTGCAGGTGGCACGTAGGAGGTAGCTAAGGCCGGTAACATGCCTGCGCGATCGAAAGGAGCTCTCTCGTGCCATATCGCCTCACGGTGATCGGGACCGGATACCTGGGCATCACGCATGCGGCGTGCATGGCGGATCTCGGATTCGACGTCCTGGGCCTCGACATCGATGCCGACAAGATCCGCCGGTTGAACGCAGGCGAGCTCCCCATCCACGAACCCGGCCTCGAACCGGTCCTCCGCCGCGGCCTCGATTCCGGCAGGCTCCGCTTCACCACCTCATATGAGGAGGTCGCCGCCTTCGGCGACGTGCACTTCGTCTGCGTCGGCACCCCGCAGAAACGCGGCGAGTACGCCGCGGACGTCACCTACCTCGACAACGCCATCGAATCGCTGGCCCCGCTCCTCGACCGCCAGTGCCTGGTGGTGGGCAAGTCCACGGTGCCCGTCGGCACCGCCGAACGGCTGGCCGACAAGCTGGCCCGGCTCTCGCCCGCCGGTGGCGCGGCCGAGCTGGCCTGGAACCCCGAGTTTCTGCGGGAGGGCTTCGCCGTCGAGGACACCCTGCACCCCGATCGCATCGTCCTCGGCGTACGCTCCGAGCAGGCGGAGAAGATGCTGCGCGAGGTGTACGAGCCGCTGGGCGAGGTCCCGATCGTGGTGAGCGACTTCGCCACCGCCGAGCTGGTCAAGACGGCCGCCAACGCCTTCCTGGCCACCAAGATCTCCTTCATCAACGCCATGGCCGAGGTCTGCGAGGCCGCGCACGCCGACGTCGAGCTGCTGTCGGAGGCCCTGTCGTACGACGACCGCATCGGCGGCCGCTACCTCAACGCCGGGCTCGGCTTCGGCGGCGGCTGCCTGCCCAAGGACATCAGGGCCTTCATGGCACGGGCCGGTGAGCTGGGGGCGGACCAGGCGCTGACGTTCCTGCGCGAGGTGGACGCCATCAACATGCGCCGCAGGTCCCGCATGGTCGAGCTGGCCAGAGAGCTGGCCGGCGGCTCCTTCCACGGGTGCACGGTGGGCGTGCTGGGGGCGGCGTTCAAGCCGAACTCCGACGACATCCGCGACTCCCCCGCCCTCGACGTGGCCGTCACGATCGGGCAGCAGGGCGGACAGGTCACCATCTACGACCCGATCGCGCTCGGCAACGCCCGTAAGGCTCACCCCGAGCTGAACTACGGCGAATCGGCCATCGAGGCGGCTCGCGGGGCGCACGTGGTGTTGCTGCTGACGGAGTGGCAGGAGTTCGTGCAGCTCGACCCCGACGAGCTGGGGGCCGTGGTCGCCACCCGGCGCATCGTGGACGGGCGCAACGCGCTGAACGCCGAGATGTGGCGGTCGGCCGGCTGGCACTACCGCGCCCTCGGCCGCCCCTGACCTCCAGTTCTCCCCTGAAACGGCCTCTCGCTCCACCTCCGGAAGCTCCCTCACCCCGCCTCCTTGAGCTACCCCTCGCCCTTACTGTTGCAGCCCTCTTGTCCTGTCCCCGGACTGCCCGCGATCAGGCAGCACCGATGGGCCTCATCGGACAGGACACGCCCAGGCGGGCCACTACCAGGCGTTCATGACGGCCGATGGGGCTTCCCGCCGTACTTCGAGCGCGCTCACGCCTGGGGGCTGATTCCGGCAGACCTGACCCGCTGGTGGAGGAAGTCAGGAAGTTCATCGCCAGATGGGAGACTGGGAGCCGTGGCTGACGACCTCCGTCCCCTGATCTTGTTAGACGTTGACGGTGTCCTGAACCCTTATCACAGGCAAGGCCCCACCTGGCTGAGCGTGAAGGCCGTCTGCGACGGCGTGGCCTTCCCGGTGGTGCTCAACCCCGAGCACGGGCCGATGCTGCTGCAGCTCTCCCACGAGACCGGAGCCGAACTGGCGTGGGCGACCACCTGGGTCGAGCACGCGAACCGGGAGATCGGACCCCGGATCGGGTTGCCCGAGCTACCGGTGATCCCCGTCAACTCCGGATCCTCCGCACCTCGCGTCCATCCGAAGACGCCGCCCGTCGCCGCCTACGTCAACCGCAGGCCGTTCGTATGGTTCGACGACGACCTCGAACGCGCCGACCGTCAATACCTGAAATCCCACGACAATGTGGACGCCTTCCGCATCATCGATGTCGGCCCACGGCGAGGGCTCCGTGATCTGCACGTCGAGCAGGCGGCAGAGTGGCTGACGTCTCTCGACGGCAAGGAGCGATCTCGTGGCTGACGACCTCCGGCAACGCTGTACTGACCGGTCCTCATGACGCACCCGCGGGCAGGAGGCCGCTATACCGGGTGACGTACCCACTGGGTGAGCAGAGGGCGGTAGCCGCGGCGGGCCCAGAACGGGGTCGAGAACGGGTTCGGCAGTGCGTGGTGGAGCAGCAGGGACGACACCCCCTCCGCCGCCGCACGGCCGTGGGCCACGTTCGCGAGCGCCGGTCCCACGCCCCGGCCGCGCGCCGACGGCTCGACGTACATGACCCCCAGGTACCCCACCGGCGAGTCGTTCACGACGTCCGCGATCCAGCCCGACCGGGCGGGCGGCTCCACGACGACGCACCCCACGGGCTCGCCGTCCACCTCGGCCAGCCAGCACCACTGATGCGGCAGCACCTCGGCCACCACCGACTCCCTGATGCGCTCCCCGGTGGACGCCCTCTCCGTTACCCAGCCGAACTGGGCGTCGAAGGCCACCAGCCGCTCGTACATCCGCACCAGCGCCTCCAGGTCGTCCGCGGTGGCGGGGCGGACGGCGAGGGAGGAGGCGGCCGGGGCGGGCGGCCTGACACGGTGGACGGCCACCACGTTGATGGGGGCGAAGCCGCGTACGGCCAGCGCCCTGACGGGGACCGTGTCACGGCTCGGCCACGACACGCTCAGCGCCTGACCGGGCGTGTCAGCGCGGGTCCGGGCGAGCCAGCGGTCGAGGAGCGACCCGAACGCGGCCTCCGGGTCGGGACCCGCGACCCTCGCCCGCAGTCGGTGCACGGTCAGCGGGGACCAGGTGGCCTGCAGGCTGTCGGGGTCGATCCGGTCCACCGAGGCCAGGCCGACGGCATGGGGTGCTTCGAGTAATTCGTCCTGGTCCTTGGCCGGAAGGTCGTCCTGACCGGCGACGAGCGGGTCCATGGCGTTCACGCGAGCGGCGTGTCCTTTGATCGGGTCGTCCATGGCGGCACCCTAACTGCCGGTACGCCCAGGAAAAAAGGCGTCTCCCAACGGGCCCGCCATCGACAACAACCCCATCGACCAGACCCTCCGACCAGGCCCGCCACCTAGCTCAACGGCCCCAGAGCCCGACAGCGTTCGGCGGCGTCAGAGTTCGGCGGCCTCGGCGCGGAGTTTCTCGCCCTTGGCGTACGCCTGCTCCTTCAACCGCCCCTGGAACTCCACCATCCGCTCACGCAGCCCGGCGTCGGAGGCGGCCAGGATGCGTACGGCCAGCAGCCCCGCGTTACGGGCCCCGCCGACGGCCACCGTGGCGACCGGCACCCCGGCAGGCATCTGGACGATCGACAACAACGAGTCCATCCCGTCGAGGTATTTCAACGGCACCGGTACCCCGATCACCGGCAGCGGGGTGACGGAGGCCAGCATGCCGGGCAGGTGGGCGGCCCCGCCCGCGCCGGCGATGATCACCTGGAGGCCCCGGGAGGCCGCCCGGGTGCCGTATTCGATCATCTCGACCGGCATGCGGTGCGCCGACACCACATCGGCCTCGAACGGGACCCCGAACTCGGCGACCGCCTCGGCCGCGGCCTTCATCACCGGCCAGTCGGAGTCGCTGCCCATCACGATGCCGATCGTCACAGCGCCTCCTTCTCCGGTGCCTTCTCCGGCGCCGCGGCGGCGCACACGGCCGGTCGTCGGCTTCGGTCTCTCACGTGTACTCCCCGGTCATGAGGTAGACGGCGGCGTGGCGGGCGCGGGCGCGCACGTCGTCGAGGTTGGAGCCCAGGGCCGTCACGTGGCCGATCTTGCGGCCGGGGCGCACCTCCTTGCCGTAGAAGTGCAGCTTGATGCCCGGGTCGTGGGCCATCACGTGCTCGTAGCGCTTGAACAGGTCGGGGTCGTCGCCCCCGAGCAGGTTGGCCATCACGACGACCTGGGCCGTCATCCGCGGCGTGCCGAGCGGGAGGTCGAGCACGGCCCGCAGGTGCTGCTCGAACTGGGAGGTCGTCGAGCCCTCGATCGTCCAGTGACCGCTGTTGTGCGGGCGCATGGCCAGCTCGTTGACCACCAGCCCCCGGGACGTCTGGAACATCTCCACCGCCAGCAACCCGGTCACCCCGAGCTCGTCGGCGATCTTGAGCGCGATGCGCTGGGCCTGGGCGGACTCCTCG
This sequence comes from Nonomuraea antimicrobica, assembly GCF_039536965.1. Classification (NCBI taxonomy): domain Bacteria; kingdom Bacillati; phylum Actinomycetota; class Actinomycetes; order Streptosporangiales; family Streptosporangiaceae; genus Nonomuraea; species Nonomuraea antimicrobica. Next base: position 29,576 of record NZ_BAAAZP010000204.1, read on the forward strand.
GCGTCGAGCCCGGGCGCGGGGGCGATGACCTCGACGCAGATGCCGTCCTGCTGGACGGTCTCCACGACGGGATAGCTCACGCCCTGCCCGTGCGGCGAGCGGGCGACCAGCACCGCCAGCTCCCGCTCGAACGGCACGAACGCCTCGGCCATCAGCTCCACCCCGGTCGCGAACGCCTCCGCGGCCTCGTCGGGCGTGCGGCACACCCACACACCCCGGCCGTCGTAGCCGCCGCGCACCGCCTTCAGCACCACCGGCCAGCCGTGCTCGGCGGCGAAGCGCGCCACGTCGTCGGCGGACGAGACCCGCGCCCACGCCGGGCAGGGCGCGCCGATCGCGGTGAGCCGCTCGCGCATGACGGCCTTGTCCTGGGCGTGCACGAGGGCGTCGGCCCCCGGGCGCACGACGTGGCCGGCCGCGGCCAGGGCCCTGATGTGCTCGGTCGGCACGTGCTCGTGGTCGAACGTGATCGCATCGCAACCCTGGGCGAACTCGCGGAGGTCACCAAGATCACGGTAGTCTCCGACGCGCGTGTCGACGACGACCCGGGCGGCGCTCTCCTCGGGGTTGCCGGCCAGCACCCGCAGCTCGACGCCGAGCGCGATGGCGGGCGGCTGCGTCATCCTGGCGAGCTGGCCCGCGCCGACGATGCCGACGACCGGCCCGATGGGGTGGTAGGAACTCACGCCTGGTGAGCTTACCGGGACGGTACGACTTCCCCCGACGCACCCACGACACCCGACCCCGGCACCGCCCCCGACCAACGACGTCCCAGCCCCGGCACCGCCCCTGACGACGGCCGATCCCCACGCCGAGCATGCCGAGGGGCCGATCACCATGCCGAAGGGCGATCGCCACGCCGGGAGCTGGGCGGCCGTTCCGGGTCGCCTCGCAGGCACGACCGCCCAGCGGCTCACCAGCGGCTCACAGGCGCGACCGCCGCCTCGCGCCCCCGCCCACCCTCGGGCCTCGGGCCTCGGGCCTCGGGCCTCGGGCCGCCACCGCAGCGTAATGCCGCCGTAACAGCTATGCCGGTCATAGGACGATATTTATGGAGGCGTTCTTTGCTGGGTATGTTCATACGTCTGACACCCGGGCTACATCGCCCCCGGTACGCTAGGGAGGTCCGGCTCGACAAAGGAAGGGACCGAGCAGAGACGTGGACGTCGCCAAACGCCTCTACCAGCGGTTCTCGTCCCTTGTGCACGAGCTCGCCAAGTTCGGCAGCATCGGGGCCATCGCGTTCGTGATCGACACGGGGTTGCTCAACTTCTGCAACGTCGTGCTCGATCTGGGGCCGATGACGTCCAAGGTCGCGGCCACGACGGTCTCCACCACGTTCGCCTATCTGGGCAACCGCTTCTGGACCTTCCGCGACCGCGAGCAGAGCGGGCTGGGCCGCGAATACTTCCTGTTCTTCCTGCTCAACGGCATCGCACTGCTGTTCGGCGTGCTGACGATCGGCTTCGCCACCTACACGCTCGGCCTCGACGACCCGCTCAGCCTCAACATCGCCAACATCGTGGGCGTGGGGTTCGGCACGCTGTTCCGCTACTGGTCGTACAAGAAGTGGGTGTTCCTGGAGGCCACCGAGCCGATCCCGGTGGAGCTGCCCGAGACCGGCGGGGTCAGGCCGGACCGCTGACCACCCGGTTCCTGCTGCCGTCGTCCTCGGCGGGCCGCAGGAAGATGGCGAACGTCGCCGGCCGCCGCAGCACCAGCTCCAGCCGTCCGCCGTCGGCCGCGGCCAGCGCGCGGGCCAGCGTCAGGCCGAGCCCGGTGCCTCCGCCGCCGCTGACGTTCCGCTCGAAGATCTTGGGGGCGATCTCGTCGGCGATGCCGGGGCCCTCGTCCGCGACCTCGATCACCACGTAGTTCTCGCCGCAGGTCGTGGTCACGGTGACGGGGCCGCCGCCGTGCCGCAGGGAGTTCTCCAGCAGCGAGGCGATCACCTGGCCGAATCCGCCGGTGGTGGCCATGGCCTTCAGCCCTCGGGTGCCTTCGAGGCGCAGGATGCGTCCCGCGTCCCGGAAGACCGGCTCCCATTCGGTGATCTGCTGGATGATCACCTCGTCGACCGCGACCGGCTCGGCCTGGGCGTGGCGCTGGCGGCGGGCGGCGGCCAGCAGCTCGTCGATCACGGCGGTGAGCCGCTCGGCCTGGACGATCGCCGCCTCACCCTCCTCGCGCACGGTCTCCGGCTCGTCTGAGGAGGCCACGATCTCCTCCAGGCGCATGGTGAGGCCGGTCAACGGGGTGCGGAGCTGGTGGGAGGCGTCGGTGGCGAACTCCCGCTCGCGGGTGAGCAGGTCGGAGATACGGGTGGCGCTGCGGTCGAGCACCTGTGCCACGCGGTCGAGCTCGGGGATTCCGTAGCGGTGCTTGCTCGGACGCGCGTCCCCGGAGCCCAGCCGGTCGGCGATCTTCGCCAGGTCCTGCAAGGGCAGCGTGAGCCGACGTGACTGCACCACGGCCAGGCTCACGGCCACCGCCAGTGCGGCGACGGCCAGGGCCACGATGAGCAGCAGACGGGCCCGTACGTCCTGCTCGACCTGGTCACGGTCGCGGCTGATCCGTACGTAGACCCCGGTGTTGGTCTGGGCGTCCTCCGTCATCAGGTGACCGGACGGCGGGGGCTCGCCGACGACGGTCACCCTGAGGGGGGTTCCGCGTTCCCAGATCTGGATGAACCGGCCCGGGTATTTCTGTTCCAGTTGCTGGGGGTCGAGCGGCGTCTCCTGGACGCGGGCATACTCCACCTCTCCCACGAGACGCTTGGCTTCCGCCCCGAGCTCCTGAGCCGCCTCATCGACGATCAGACGGCTGACGACGACGCCCAGGGGGACCCCCAGCAGCAGGACCGCGATAACCGCGACGACCAGGGTGGAGGAGAGCAGTCGGCGGCGCATCTCCTACTCGCGCTCGAACCGGAAGCCGACCCCCCGGACGGTCGTGATGTAGCGCGGCTTGGCCGCGTCGTCGCCGAGTTTGCGCCTCAGCCAGGAGATGTGCATGTCGAGTGTCTTCGTGGAACCCCACCAGTTGGTGTCCCAGACCTCGCGCATGATCTGTTCGCGGGTGACGACCTTGCCGGCGTCGCGGACCAGGACGCGCAGCAGGTCGAACTCCTTCGTGGTCAAGTGCAGCTCTTTCTCCCCCATCCAGGCGCGGCGCGAGTCGGCGTCGATGCGCACGCCCTGGACGACCGGGGTCTCGGAGGTGCCGCGCCGCAGCAGCGCGCGCACCCTGGCGAGCAGTTCGGCCAGCCGGAACGGCTTCGTGACGTAGTCGTCGGCGCCGGCGTCGAGGCCGACGACGGTGTCGACCTCGTCGACACGGGCCGTGAGTATGAGAACCGGAGTGCCGTGGCCCTCCGCGCGGATTCGGCGGGCGACCTCGAGGCCGTCCATCTCAGGCAGGCCAAGGTCAAGGACAATGAGGTCGATGCCGCCCGATAGCGCCCTTTCCAGGGCTTGTGGGCCGTCGGGACTCACCTCGACCTGATAGCCCTCGCGGCGCAACGCACGCGCGAGCGGCTCAGAAATCGAGGTGTCATCCTCGGCGAGAAGTACGCAGGTCATGAAGCGATCGTAGGACCTTAGGCGATCGTTTCCCGGGCACAGCGCGCGGTTTGACTCGTCGTTGACCTATCCATTGACCTGGGCAAACACGAATAAAATACGGTACGTCGCGATTAAAACGCCGCCGCCACCGGCCAGGGATTCATCGGACGATCATTCCCGGCCGGATGGCCTCGCTTCTCCGCCTGCCCGCGTTTCCCCCAGAATCGCCCGAATCCGGGTACATCAGGGAATGTCAATGAACGCACCGACACGGGACCGATGCGAGGCCGATCCGGCGCCGGTCAGTCGTCCGTGGACGGCGGCTCGGCGTAGCGGGCCAGGTAGAGCTGCTCACCGAGGTTGCGGATGAGCCCCAGCTCGGTCTCCAGGTAGTCGATGTGCTCTTCTTCGTCCCGGAGGATGTCCTCGAAGATGTTCGCCGAGGTGATGTCGCCCTTCTCCCGCATGAGCTGGATCGCCGGGCGCAACCGGTGCACCACCGACATCTCCACCTCGAGGTCGGCCTTGAGCTGCTCTTCGACGGTCTGGCCGATGTGCAGCGTGCCCAGGCGCTGGTAGTTGGGCAGGCCCTCCAGGAAGAGAATGCGATCGGTGAGGCGCTCGGCGTGGCGCATCTCGTCGATCGACTCGTAGCGGGTGTGCTCGGCGAGCTTGGTGTATCCCCAGTTCTCCTGCATCTTGGAGTGCAGGAAGTACTGGTTGATCGCGGTCAGCTCCGCGGTCAACTGCTCGTTGAGCAACTCGATGATCTGCTTGTCGCCCTGCATAACGGGCCCCTCGTCGCTATCCGGCTATGCGGTCGTCAGTTCTTCAGACCGTTTCAGGATCGCACAGATCTTCCGTACACAACGGGCACAGTCACCACCGGCACCAGTGGTGTCGCGAATCTGCTTCGCACTCGTCGCCCCGGCGGCGATGCAGTCGTGCACGTCGTTCTCCGTCACGGCACGACAAACGCATACGTACATCCGGGGACTTACCTCTCGCGAAGGGGGCGGCACCTTTGGGCGCCTATAGGTTAGGCACACCTAAGGTAGCCCACTTCGGTAAGGCTTGCCTATGTTGGGTGGGTCACACTCCCCTGTCCACGCCCTCAGTGGCCGCGGGCGATCCATTCCTCCAGGTGCGGCGCCTCCGCGCCCACCGAGGTCGAATCGCCGTGCCCGGTGTGGACGACGGTCTCCGGCGGGAGGGTGAGCAGCCGTTCCCTGATCGAGTCGATGATGGTCTCGAACGAGCTGTACGAGCGTCCGGTCGCCCCCGGCCCGCCCTTGAACAGGGTGTCACCGCTGAACAGCGCCCCCAGGTCGGGCGCGTACGCGCAGACCGCCCCCGGCGAGTGACCCGGCGTGTGCAGGATCTGCAGCCCGATCCCGCCGACCGTCAGCTTCTCGCCGTCGTCCAGCGGCTCGTACGCGACCTCAGGCCCGTACACCTGCTCCCACAGCACCTGGTCGGCCGGGTGCAGCCGGATCGGCGCCCCCGTCCGCCCGGCCAGATCGCGGGCGGCGTTGATGTGGTCGTTGTGCGCGTGGGTGCAGACGATGGCCCTGACCGCGCGCCCGCCCACCCGCTCGGCGATCGCCGCGGCGTCGTGGGCGGCGTCGATGACCACGACCTCGCGGGCGTCGCCGACGAGCCAGACGTTGTTGTCGACGTCCCAGGTGCCGCCGTCGAGGGAGAACGTGCCCGAGGTGATCACGCGGTCGATCATCAGAAGACCACCACCGAACGCAGCACCTCGCCGCGGTGCATCTTGGCGAACGCCTCCTCGACCTGGCCGATCCCGATCGTCTCTGACACGAACTTGTCCAGCGGCAGCCGGTTCTGCAGGAACAGGTCGATGAGCACGGGGAAGTCGCGGGAGGGCAGGCAGTCGCCGTACCAGGAGGACTTGAGCGCGCCGCCGCGGCCGAAGACGTCGAGCAGCGGGAGTTCGAGGCGCATCTCCGGCGTCGGCACGCCGACCAGCACGACCGTGCCGGCCAGGTCGCGGGCGTAGAACGCCTGCTCGTACGTCTCGGGCCGGCCCACCGCCTCGATGACGACGTCGGCGCCGTGGCCGCCGGTGAGGTCTCTGATGGCCTCGACCGGGTCGCTCTCGCGCGAGTTGATCGTGTGGGTGGCACCGAAGCCCTTGGCCCACTCCAGCTTGCGGGCGTCCACGTCGACCGCGATGATCTTCGCGGCCCCGGCCAGCGACGCGCCCAGGACCGCCGCGTCACCCACGCCGCCGCAGCCGATGACCGCCACGCTGTCGCCGCGCGTGACCCCGCCGGTGTTGATCGCCGCGCCGAGTCCCGCCATCACGCCGCACCCCAGCAGGCCCGCGACCTCGGCCGGAGCCTCGGCCGAGACCTTCGTGCACTGGCCGGCCGCCACGAGCGTCTTGTCGAGGAACGCGCCGATGCCGAGCGCCGGGGACAGCTCGGTGCCGTCGGCGAGGGTCATCTTCTGCCGGGCGTTGTGGGTGGCGAAGCAGTACCACGGGCGTCCGCGCAGGCAGGCGCGGCACTGGCCGCACACCGCGCGCCAGTTGAGTATCACGAAGTCGCCGGGCTCGACCTCCGTGACGCCGGGGCCGACCGCCTCGACGATCCCCGCCGCCTCGTGGCCGAGCAGGAACGGGTAGTCGTCGCTGATCCCGCCCTCCCGATAGTGCAGGTCGGTGTGGCACACGCCACAGGCCCGCACGTCGACCACCGCCTCGCCCGGACCCGGGTCCGGGACGATCACCGTCTCGAGGGAAACTTCCTGACCCTTGCCTCGGGCGACGACGCCCTGCACTTCGTACGGCATGCCAGTCATCTTGTGTCAGGAGGATGATCTCCGCAAGACATGGGGCCGCACCGCGCCGGGCACTCCTCGGTGAGGTCGGCCCGTACGGGGTCCGCCCACGGCGGCGAGACCCCCTCAGCGGCCGTCGACCTCGCCGTCGGAGGCGTCCTCCACCAGCCGGAACAGGTCGGTGCGGACGTCCTGGATCCTCGGGATGTCGCGCAGCACGATCTCGCCCCGGTCGCCCGCGGACTCGACGGTCAGCGTGCCGCAGCCGAGCAGCCGCTCGGCGAACGTCTGGTCGGAGCTGACCGTGTTGACCTTCGTGATCGGGATCTCGTCGGTCGACTTGTTGAGCACCCCCGTGCTGATCGTGAAGCGGTGCGTGGTGAGCACGTAGCCGGTGTTCTTCCACTGCAGGTACGGCACGAACGACCAGATCGTCAGCAGGACGAGTCCGAGGACGACGACGGCGATCCGGGCATGGACGGAGTAGGCGAAGTCGCTCGGAACGAAGTAGATCGCCGCGCCCGAGACCGCGGCGATGAGGACCAGCGCGATGAAGGGGACGACGAGCCGCTTCCAATGGGGGTGGAAGGACCGCACGCGCCGCTCACCCTGCGTCAGATGGTGGTCGGGAATGGTCATGGCCCAAATCGTGCCACCATCGCCGCCCGGCTGCCACGGCACCGCGAAAACGCCACCGGTTCAGGCCGGGCCGCCGTCGCCGTGGCTAGTCGATCGCGCGTACGTGGACGACGTCGCCCACGCTCAGCGTGTAGCGCTCGCCCTCCGCCTCCACCTGGAGGTGGCCGAAGCGGTCGATGCCGGTGGCCAGCCCGGTCACCGACTGCTCCCCCGGCAGCTCCACGCGTACCTGCCGCCCGACCGTGGCGTTGGCGGCGAGGTAGGCCGAGCGCAGGCCGGACGCCTCCGCGTCGCCCATGGCCGCGGTCCAGTCGCGGTAGTGGCTCTCGATCTCCCTGAGCACGGCCCGCAGCAGCGGGTCGCGGTCGGTGCAGGCCGCCTTCTCGATCTCCAGTGACGTGGCGGTCTCGACGGGCAGCTCGCCGGGCCTGAGCGTGACGTTCATGCCCATGCCGATGACGACGGCGTCGTCCACCCGCTCGGCCAGCACCCCGGCCAGCTTGCGCTCGCCGATCAGCAGGTCGTTGGGCCACTTGAGGCGTACGTCGACCTCGGCCAGGCGGCGGACGGCGGAGGCGGCGGCGACGCCGTACAGGAGGGAGAGCCAGCCCTGCGCGGCCAGGGGCACGCGCGGCCGGAGCAGGATCGAGAACGTCAGGCCCGAGCGGGGCGGCGCCACCCAGACGCGCCCCAGCCGCCCACGGCCCGCCTCCTGCGCCTCCGCCACCAGCACCGTGCCCTCGGGGGCGCCTTCGGCAACGGCCCGCGCCAGGTCGGCGTTCGTGGAGCCGGTGCTGTCGACGACGGTGACACCGGTCCACAGCGAGCCAGGACGGACCAGGGCGCGGTTGAGTGCCGCCTCCGAGAGCGGGGGCCGGTCGAGGTCGGAGTAGCGTGAGTCGGGCATCTCCCCATCCTCGCAGGCGGGAAGGCGGAGCGATGAGCCCGCGCCCCGATATTGAGTGGAATAAAGCATTCCGTTCTGATACTCTAGAACCAGAACGAAGCGTTCCGATCCACAAAGAGGAGCTCCGATGAGCACCGTCACGCCCTTCCGCATCGAGATCCCGCAGACCGACCTCGACGACCTCCGCGCCCGTCTCGCCCTGACCCGCTTCACCGACGAGATCACCGGCGCCGAGCAGGGCGTGAGCGTCGAGCGGGTCAGGCGCCTGGTCGGCCGCTGGCGCGACGGGTTCGACTGGCGGGCGCTGGAGGCCAGGCTCAACGCCTACCCGCAGTTCACGACCGAGATCGACGGCCAGAACATCCACTTCTTCCACGTACGCTCGAGCAACCCCGACGCGCTCGCCCTGATCCTCACCCACGGCTGGCCCGGCTCGATCGTCGAATACCTCGACGCCATCGAGCCCCTGTCGCGCCACTTCCACCTCGTCATCCCGTCGCTGCCGGGCTACGGCTTCTCCGGGCCGACGCGCGAGCTGGGCTGGAACAACCAGCGCATCGCCAAGGCGTGGGCCGAGCTGATGGCCAGGCTCGGCCACGAGCACTACGGCGCGGTCGGCAACGACGCCGGCTCGATGATCTCTCCGGAGATCGGCAGGATCGACCCGGAGCACGTCGTGGGCGTGCACGTCACCCAGCTCTTCTCGTTCCCGTCGGGCGACCCGGCCGAGTTCGCCGACCTGAGCGAGGAGGACCAGGCCGGGCTGGCCGTGCTCGACTGGTTCTGGAAGGAGAAGGGCGCCTTCAACGTGCTGCACTCCCAGCAGCCGCAGACGCTCGCGCACGCGATCGCCGACTCGCCCGCCGGGCTCCTCGGCTGGCTGGCCCAGCTCTTCGACGACGACCTGGACGACGACTTCGTGCTGGCCAACGCGGCCGTCCACTGGTTCACCGGGACGGCCGGCTCGGCGCTGCGGCTGTACTGGGAGAACGCCCGCGCCGAGCAGCCCAAGGAACCCACGACCGTGCCGACCGCGCTGGCCATGGGCGAGGGCGACTTCAGGTCGATCCGCCGCTTCGCCGAGCGGGACCACGCGAACCTCGTCTCGTGGAAGACCCTCCCGGCCCCCGCCCACGGCCACTACACGGCGCACACCGCCACGGACGCGCTCACCTCGGACATCATCTCCTTTTTCGCGAACCGGTAGCCCCGGCGGTGGCGGCCCGGGAGCGTCAGCCGGTGTTCTGCAGCCCGGCCGCCACCCCGTTCACCGACAGCAGCAGCAGCGTGGAGAGCCGGTCGCGCTCCTGCTCCGACGGGTTGCCGGTGCGCAGCGCGCGCAGGGCCCGCAGTTGGAGGTGCGACAGCGCGTCCACGTACGGGTCGCGGAGCTGGACGGCGCGCGAGAGCACCTTGCGGTTCTCCAGCAGCCGGGTGTGCCCGGTGACCCGCAGGACCAGCTCGCGGGTGCGGTCGTACTCCTCCAGCACCTGGCGGCCGAAGTCGTCCCTGCCGCCCAGCGCCAGGTAGCGCTTGGCGATCGAGCGGTCGGTCTTGGCCAGCGACATCTCCGCGTTGTCCAGCATCGCATTGAACAGCGGCCACTCCGCGTACGCCGCCCGCAGCTCGTCGAGGGAGTCGACCGCGGCCAGGCCGGTGCCGAGGCCGTACCAGCCGGGCAGGTTGACCCGGGTCTGGGCCCAGGCGAACACCCACGGGATCGCGCGCAGGTCGTCGAGTGAGCGCGGCGCGCCGAGCCCGCGACGGGCCGGGCGCGAGCCCAGCCGCAGCGCGCCGATCTCCTCCAGCGGGCTGACCAGGCCGAACCACTCGGGGAAGCCCGGCGCCTCGATCAGCGCCCGGTACGCCTGCTCGGAGGCCGTGGCCACCTGCTCGGCCAGGCCGCGGAACCGTTCGGCGGCGCTCGCCGTGCGGGCCCCGACCGTGGGCGAGGAGGCCAGCAGCACGGCGTTGGCCACCTGCTCCATGTGGCGGCGCGCGATGGCGATGTGGCCGTAGCGGGCGAAGATGACCTCGCCCTGCTCGGTGACCTTGAACCGGCCCGCGACCGAGCCGGGCGCCTGGGCCAGCACGGCCCGGTTGGCCGGACCGCCGCCCCGGCCCAGGGCGCCGCCACGGCCGTGGAACATGCGCAGCTTCACGTCGTGCTCGGCGGCCCAGGCGGTCAGCTCTTCCTGCGCCTCGTAGAGCCGGAGCGTGGCGGCCGCGGGGCCGAGTTCCTTGGCCGAGTCGGAGTAGCCGAGCATGATCTCCATGCGCCGTCCGGTGTCGGCCAGCCGCCGCTGGACCTCCGGGATGTCGAGCATGCCGGTCAGTACGCGCGGCGAGTTGGCCAGGTCCTGGCCCGACTCGAACAGCGGCACCACGTCGAGCACCGGCGCGCGGTCGCCGAGGGCGTGGCGGGCCAGCTCGTACACGGCCGCGACGTCGTCGGCGGACCGGGTGAAGGAGACCACGTAGCGGGAGCAGGCCGTGACCCCGAAGCGCTCCTGGATCCAGCCGATCACCCGGATGGTGGCGAGCACCTCCTCGGTGCGCTCCGACGGCTCTCCGCCCGCCCGCAGCTCCGCGAGGGCCGCCGCGTGCACCTGGGAGTGCTGGCGCACCTCCAGCTCCGCCAGGTGGAAGCCGAACGTCTCCACCTGCCAGATGAGGTGCTGCAACTCGCCGTACGCCTGCCGCGGCGCCGAGGCGGCCAGCGACTCCTGCGCCAGCCGCAGGTCGGCCAGCAGCTCGGCGGGCGAACGGTAGGCCAGGTCGAGATCGCGGCGGTGGGTGGCGGCGATGCGCGCGGCCACGAACAGCAGCCACTGCCGGTGCGGCTCGCGCGGCGAACGGGTGGCCAGCTCGGAGACCACGTCGGGATGGGCGTCGACGGCCGCCGCCAGCGCCCTCTTCAGCTCGGGCGAACGGGGCGCGAACTGGGCGGAGGCGGTGAGCGTGCGCGCGATGCGCGTGCAGGCGGTCTCCAGGGCGCTCAGCACGTGCTCGGACTGGATCTGGACGGTCTCGCGGGTGACCTTGGAGGTGACGTTCGGGTTGCCGTCGCGGTCGCCGCCGATCCAGCTCCCGTAGCGGATGAAGGGCCGGGCCACCGGGGGACGGGTGCCGGTGCCCTCGTCGAGCGCGGCGTCGAGCAGGCGGTAGACCTGCGGCACCATGCGGAACAGCGTCTCGTCGAAGGCGGCCATGGCGGTGCGCACCTCGTCGAGCGGGTCGAGCTTGGTCGAGCGGAGCTGGGCCGTACGCCACAGCAGGTCGATCTCCTCCAGCATGCGGCGCTTGCTCTCGGCGCGCTCGGAGGCCCCGCGGCCCGGGGTGTTGTACTCGGTGAGCTGGCCGCTGACGCGCTGGATGGCGGTGACGACGGCTCGTCTGCGCGCCTCGGTGGGGTGCGCGGTGAGCACCGGGTGCAGCTCCAGGCCGTCCAGCAGCTCGGTGACGCGCTCGTGGCCCAGCTCCTGCACGGCCTGCGCCAGCGACTCGCGCTGCACCGCGCCCTCCGCGTCACGTTCGCGCAGCGTACGGATGCGGTAGTGCTCCTCGGCCAGGTTGGCCAGGTGAAAGTAACAAGTGAACGCGCGGGCCACCGCCACGGCCCGCTCGATCTCCCATCCGGCGATCATTTCGGTGATCACGTCGGCCGAGATCTCGCCCCTGCGGGCGGCGATGACGGCCTTGCGCAGCCGTTCGACGTCGGCCAGCAGGTCCTCGCCCCCCTGCTCGGCCAGCACCTGGCCGAGCAGTTTGCCGAGCAGGCGCACATCGTGGCGCAGCTCGTCCGGCATCTCGGTTACGGCGACACTGCGACGCTCAAACCCCTGGTCAATCATGTTTCGAAGGGTATCGAGTCAATTCTGGACGCCGTAGACGGGTCTCAGTAATTGGACTAGACCACTGGTCAGGTGCCCTTCGACACCTCCGCGAGCAGCTCCGGCGTACGCGCGAAGCCGATCCTGGCGGCCAGCCGCCGCCCCAGCACCTCCGCCAGCAGGCCATAACCGGGCGCCAGCACGCAGACCCAGGTGAGCCCGAACATCAGCGGCAACACGAACGGCAGCACCAGCGCCCCGATGCCCAGCGCGCCGCCCATGGCCGAGGCGAACGCCTGCCCGCCCTGGCCGGGAGCGGCCCCGGTGAAGGCGTTCACCCGCTCCGGCACCGTGTACGGCAGCACCACGCTGGTCATCGAGCCGACCCCGAGCCCGATGCCCAGCGCGCCCCACCCGGCCAGCGCCGCGGGCAGGATCGAGCCGGGATGGCCGGTGAACAGCCCGGTCGCCACGGCGACGGCGGCGAGCAGCGGCACCGCGATCAGCGCGTTGGCCAGATGGCGGCCGGCCAGGTCGGTGGACAGGTCGCGTTCCGAGCCGAAGACGACGGCGTTCATCCACAGCGAGCGGCCGTCGATGCCGAAGGCGTTGCCCGACTGCAGCGCCATCATCAGCGCGCCGATGGTGGTCAGCACGATGGGCGTGCCAGGCCCGACCCCGCCCTCGCCCGTGTTGCTCAGCGAGACCGACAACACGACCGTCACCACGACGGCGCTGAACCACCCCACGCGGAAGCGGGGCTCGCGCCTGATGTACTTCAGCTCCTTGGTCACCACGGCGGCCAGCGGCCCGTCAGGCAGGAACCGGTCGGCCAGCCCGCTCTGCCTGCGCACGGAGGCGGCCTGGGTGGAGCCGTCGGGCGTGACCAGGGCCCGGCTCAGCGCCTTGATCCACAGCCAGGCCAGCGCCGCCACGAACAGCGCCACCAGCGCCACCTCGCCCAGCGCGACGAGGCCGCCGTCGGCGATCGCGTGGGCCATCATGCCGGGCGGGGTCCACCTGAGCACGGCGGCCGTCCGGTACAGCATGGCCGCGGGGTCGCCGAAGCCGGAGTTCATCAGCAGGTTGGGGAGCTGGACGAGCACCACCACGAGCAGCGCCGCCACGGCCAGCACGTCACGGCCGCGCCGGGTGCGCAGCACGCTCGACAGCACGGTGGTGACCAGCCTGGACGCCACCAGGCACAGCGCGAACTGCAGCAGCACGGCCAGGATCCCGATCGTCAGCCCGGCGAGGCCGTAGGCCAGCCCGACCAGGGCGCCGAACGTGGCGGCCAGCATCGCCACCGGCCACACGCCGGTCGCCGACGCGGTGAACATGCCGACCGCCAGCCGCCGCGTGTCCAGCGGGAACAACGCCAGCTTCGCCGGGTCGAGCGTGTCGTCGAGGCCGAAGGCCAGCAGCGGCACGGTCATCCAGCCGAGCAGCAGGAGGAAGAAGACCACGGTCACGAGCGAGAGCGCGACGTGGGGCGGCGCCAGCCGCAGCAGGCTCATCAGGAAGAAGCCGAGCACGGCCAGGCCCGCGGCGGCGAGGAGGGTGAAGACGAACCCGAGCTTGCGCTGGAGGTCGCCGCGCAGGCTCCCGGCCATCAGGCGCAGCTTGAGCCGCGCGAAGAGCGTCACCGTGCCCAGGAGGCTCAAGGGGGCCGTCGTGCCTGTGAGGCCACCGTGGCCAGGTCGGCGCGCACCGGACGGCGTGCTCACGACTCCGCCCGCGGCTTGGCGCCGAGCCAGCTCAGGCCCGTCTCGCCGCCGCCGGGCGCGCGTCCGACGAGTTCGAGGAACGCCTGGTTGAGGCTGCGCCCACCGCGTACGTCGGCCAGCGGCCCCTGCGCCACGATGTGCCCCGCGCTCATCACCGACACCCAGTCGCACAGGCGCTCGACCAGGTCCATCACGTGGCTGGAGAAGATCACGGTGGAGCCGGAGGCGGTGAAGCGCCGGAGCACCTCGGTCAGCGTGTTGGCGCTGACCGGGTCGACGCCCTCGAACGGCTCGTCGAGGAAGAGCACCGACGGGTTGTGCAGCAGCGCGGCGGCCAGGCCGATCTTCTTGCGCATGCCGGTGGAGTAGTCGACGACGAGCTTGTCGGCGGCGCCGGTCAGGTCCATCACGGCCAGCAGCTCGCCCGCGCGCTGCTCGACGTCGGCCTTGGGGATGCCGCGCAGCCTGCCGTTGTAGAGCAGCAGCTCGCGCCCCGACAGGCGCTCGAACAGCCGCAGCCCTTCGGGCAGCACGCCGATGCGCGCCTTGACCTCGACCGGATCTCGCCAGACGTGGAACCCGTCCACCTCGGCCGAGCCGCCGTCGGGACGGAGCAGCCCGGTGATCATGCTCAGGGTGGTCGTCTTGCCCGCGCCGTTGGGACCCACCAGCCCGGCGAAGCTCCCCGCCGGTACGACGAGGTCCACACCCGCGACGGCGATCTGCTGCCCGTATCGCTTGAGCAGGCCATGGGTGCGCACGGCGTCCGTCATGGAACCACTCTAGGAGGAGGAGTTAGCCTTGCGCGCATGAGCACAGCCGCGGAACCGCAACCGGAAGAGCGCGACCTCCACACCACCGCCGGGAAGATCGCCGAGCTGGAGCGGCGGCTGGAGGAGGCCGTGCACGCCGGGTCCGCGGCGGCCGTGGAGAAGCAGCACGCCAAGGGGAAGATGACCGCCAGGGAGCGGGTGCTGGCGCTGCTGGACGAGGGCTCGTTCGTCGAGTTCGACGAGTTCGCCAGGCACCGGTCCTCGCTGTTCGGGCTGGAGCGGCGGCGGCCGTACGGCGACGGGGTGATCACCGGGCACGGCACGGTCGACGGCCGGCAGGTGTGCGTGTTCTCGCAGGACGTGACCGTGTTCGGCGGCTCGCTCGGCGAGGTGTACGGCGAGAAGATCGTCAAGGTGCTCGACCTGGCGATCAAGACCGGCTGCCCCATCATCGGCATCAACGAGGGCGGCGGCGCGCGCATCCAGGAAGGCGTGGTCGCGCTCGGCCTGTACGCCGAGATCTTCAAGCGCAACGTGCACGCCTCGGGCGTGATCCCGCAGATCTCGCTCATCATGGGCGCCGCGGCGGGCGGCCACGTCTACTCCCCCGCGCTGACCGACTTCGTGGTGATGGTGGACCAGACGTCGCACATGTTCATCACGGGGCCCGACGTGATCAAGACGGTGACCGGGGAGGAGGTCACGTTCGAGGAGCTGGGCGGGGCACACGCGCACAACTCCAAGTCGGGCGTGGCCCACTACCAGGCCGCCGACGAGCAGGACGCGCTCGACTACGTCAAGGCGCTGCTGTCGTACCTGCCGTCGAACAATCTGGACGAGGCGCCGGTGTTCGAGGCCGCCGACGACCTGGAGCCCGATCCCGGGCTCGACGAGGTGATCCCCGACTCGGCCAACCAGCCGTACGACATGCACCGGGTGATCGAACACGTGCTGGACGACGGGGAGTTCCTGGAGGTCCACGCGTTGTTCGCGCCGAACGTGGTGGTCGGGTACGGCCGGGTGGACGGCCGGCCGGTGGGCGTCGTGGCCAACCAGCCCATGCATTTCGCCGGATGCCTGGATATCAACGCCTCCGAGAAGGCCGCCCGATTTATTCGAACATGTGATGCGTTTAATATTCCGATCCTGACTTTTGTTGATGTGCCGGGATTCCTTCCCGGCACCGATCAGGAATGGAACGGAATCATCCGCCGCGGGGCCAAGCTCCTGTACGCCTACGCCGAGGCCACCGTCCCGCTGATCACGGTCATCACCCGTAAGGCGTACGGCGGGGCGTACGACGTCATGGGCTCCAAGCACCTGGGCGCGGACGTGAACCTTGCCTGGCCCACGGCCCAGATCGCGGTCATGGGAGCACAAGGCGCGGTCAACATTCTGTATCGACGTGAGTTGGCCGCCTCCGACGACCCCGACGCCGAACGGGCCAGGCTCGTCACCGAGTACGAGGACACGCTGGCCAACCCGTACATCGCGGCGGAGCGCGGCTACGTGGACGCGGTGATTCGGCCGTCCGAAACCAGGCCCCAGGTCGTCAGGGCGCTGCGGGCACTGCGGAACAAGCGGGCGACGCTGCCGCCCAAGAAGCATGGGAACATCCCGCTATGACGGCACATCTGCATATTGTCCGGGGCGATCCGACGCCTGAGGAGATCGCGGCCCTGACGGCCGTACTCGCCGCGCGGGCCGCCACCCGAACCACTGCCCGAGCCGAAACGGAGACTTCTCCGATACCCCGAAGCCAAACTTGGCGAAACCCGGCTAGAGCTATGCGTAAGCCTGTCGTCCCAGGGAAGTCGGCATGGCGGATGAGCGCACTACCCTAGATAGATCCTGAGAATCGGGTGTCAACTTCCCCGGGAGTTGGGACTATCTAGAGAAAGTAGGCGTATATAGTCAGCCGATCAACTAACACCGCGGCCTGGAGGACGACATGGCCATCCCAGACCTCATGCCGCATCCTGTGGCAGCCAAGTACGCCGTCCTGGTGGATGTAGGTTATCTCTACGCCGCGGCGGGTGAAGTGCTGCTCGGTGCGAAGGAACGCAAGGAATATCGGGTGGCCGCCGATGAGCTCATCCAGAGTCTACAGAAACATGCAGAGGAACGTATTTCCGGCGAGCTTCTGCGGATCTATTGGTATGACGCAGCCCGTGACCGCGTGCCCACCGTCGACCAGCGGGTCATCGCCCAGCTTCCATGGGTCAAGGTGCGACTTGGCAACCTGAACGCCCGTGGCCAGCAGAAGGGCGTGGACGCGCAGATCCGGAGCGATCTGGAGGCACTGGCCAGGCATCACGCGGTCACCGACACGATCCTGCTGGCGGGCGATGAGGACATGGTCCCGGCGGTCGAGGCGGCGCAGGCGTACGGCGTGCGCATCCACCTCTGGGGCGTCGAGCCACCGTACGGCACCAACCAGGCCGAGCGCCTGGTGTGGGAGTCCGACACCGTCGAAGTGATCTCCGCTGATTTCCTGAGGCCCTTTTTCAGCCGTGCTCCGCAACCCGTGCCGGTCGCTCCACCGGCCGCCGCCCCCTCGCCCGCCCAGGTCTTCGCCGGGCGCGCGCCCGTCAAACCGCACGCCAAGCCCGGCCAGGTCGCCAAGCTCGGGCCGAGCCGCCCGCGCGTGGAGGACGTGGGCGAGCACGTCGCCCAGAAGTGGATCCTCACCCGGGGCCGTGACAACATCCGCGACCTGCTGCCGGGGCCGATCCTGCCGACCGTGATCGACACCGAGCTGCTGATCGAGGCGGAGAAGGAGCTCGGGCACTCGCTGCGGCCCTACCCGGAGGCGCGGGTGTGGCTGCGCGACGGGTTCTGGGCCCGGGTCTACCGGGAGTTCGACCTGGGGGTCGGCGTCTCGTCGAAGTAGCGCCCAGACAGAGCACCCAGGCAGAGCACCCCAGGCAGAGTGCCGGACAGAGCACCCAGGCAGGGGCGCCCGGACAGAGCACCTGGACAGAGCACCCGGACAGAGCGCCCTGCGGGCCCACGCCACGCCCGCGGAGCGCTCCTCCCGGCCTGCCGGATCCACCCCACGCGCCTTGGGCCGCTCCACCCGCGGGAATCCGTTCCCGCGCGCTGGGGCTCCTTGGGCCGTTCCACCCGCGGGAATCCGTTCCCGCGCGCTGGGGCTCCTTGGGCCGTTCCACCCGCGGGAATCCGTTCCCGCGCGCTGGAGCTCCTTGGGCCGTTCCACCCGCGGGAATCCGTTCCGCCGCGCTGGGGCCGCCCCGCGTGGCATCCGCCCCGCACGCGGCATCCGCCCCATGCGGCGGGGGCTGCCCCATGCGTGGGGACGGGGGCGGCGCGGTGGCGCTCGCGTGGGGTGACGATCACGTCTGATTTCCGCCAGTCAGCACTCTCTGGAAGGGCATACCGTCGAAGGCATGGCCCCTTCAGAGCTCGACTTCGACTCCTGCTACCGGGCCGTCTCCGCCCGGGACTCCCGGTTCGACGGCCGCTTCTACACGGCGGTGACGACGACCCGCATCTACTGCCGTCCGATCTGCCCGGCCCGTACGCCCGCGTCCCGCAACGTGCGCTTCTACCGGCACGCGGCGTCGGCGGAGGCGGCCGGGTTCCGCCCGTGCAAGCGCTGCCGTCCCGAGCTGTCCCCCGGTGACCCCGGCTGGGACGTGCGGGGCGATCTCGTCGGGCGGGCGCTGCGGCTCATCGACGACGGGGCGGCCGACGAGCGGGGCGTCGCCGGGCTGGCCGGGCGGCTGCACATCACCGAGCGCCACCTGCACCGGCTGTTCGTGGCCGAGCTGGGCGTCGGGCCGCTGGCGGTGGCCAGGACGAAGCGGCTGCTGCTGGCCAAGCAGTTGCTGACCGAGACGGGGCTGCCGGTGACGGAGGTGGCGTTCGCGGCGGGGTTCGGCAGCGTACGGCAGTTCAACGCGACCATGCGGGAGACGTACGGCTTCACGCCCAGCGAGCTGCGCGCCACGGCGGGTCCACGCGCGGCCCGGCTCGCGGCGGCGCCTGCGACCACGTCGACCTCTGCGACCACGGCGACGCCTCTGACCGCGGAGGCGCTCGTGGCCGCCGACGCGCCGGCGGAGACGGCCGGGCCCGCCACGCTCAGGTTGCGGCTGCACCGGCGGGAGCCGTACGACGTGGACGGGGTCTTCGCGTTCCTCGCCTCCCGGGCGATTCCCGGGCTGGAGGTGGCGGACCGGACGTCGTACTCCAGAGCCGTACCGGGCGGGACGATCACGCTCACACCGCAACGCGGCCACGTCGCCCTCGACGTGGCCGTGGACGACACGCGGCAGCTCGCCCGCCTCGTCGCCCGCTGCCGCCGCCTGCTCGACCTGGACGCCGACCCCGACGCCATCTCGGAGGTGCTCGGCCAGTCCTCGCTGGGCCCGCTCGTCGCGGCGCGGCCGGGGTTGCGGGTGCCGGGCACGTTCGACGGCTTCGAGCTGGCCGTGCGCGCCGTCGTGGGGCAGCAGATCTCGGTGGCGGGGGCGCGTACCCTGCTCGGCCGCATCGTGGCCAGAGCCGCCGTGCCCGGCGGGCTCTTCCCCACGCCGACCCTGCTCATGGAGACGGACCTCACCGGGCTGGGCCTGACCAACCGCCGCATCGACACGCTCAAGGAGCTGGCCGCCCTCCTCGCCGGAGGGCACCTCGACCTCGACGGCGGACAGGACCCGGCCGAGGCGGTGGCCGCACTCCTGAACGTCCACGGCATCGGGCCGTGGACGGCCAGCTACGTCGCGCTGCGTGCGCTGCGCGACCCCGACGCCTGGCCCACGGGCGACCTGGTGCTCGTCAAGCGCATGGCCGCCCTGGGCATTCCCGAAGACCACATCGAGCGGTGGCGCCCGTGGCGGGCGTACGCCGCCCTGCACCTCTGGAGCTCCTCATGATCGCTGCACAGCTCGTACCGACGCCGGTGGGGCCGCTGTCGCTGCTCTCCCGCGAAGGTGTGCTGGTCGCGGCCGGTTTCACGGCCGAGCCCAAGGAGATGTTCGTCCGGCTCACGCCCGCGCTCCAGGCCGAGGGGCTGGAGGTCGTGGACGCCGTGGGGCCCACCGTGGAGGCCGTACGCGCCTACCTGGACGGGGACCTCGACGCCCTGGACGACGTGCCGGTCTCGCAGCCCGGCAGCCCCACCCGCAAGCGGCTGCACGCAGTGTTGCGGGAGGTCAAGGCGGGCACCACGATCTCGTACGCGGAGCTGGCCGAGCGCGCGGACCTGCCCAGGACGGCCGCCCGCGCGGCGGGCTCGGCCTGCGCCCAGAACCTGATCGCCCCGTTCGTCCCCTGCCATCGGATACTGCCGAGCAGCGGCGGATATGGGGGTTACTACTACGGCATACCCATCAAAGAATGGCTTCTTGCCCACGAATCTGGAGGTATCGCTAACGTTAAGTAAAGACGCAACTGCGTTCGGTAGCATCGCTGGCCAACACCGACTTCACGGACTGCGCCCAGGCCCGATGCGGAGAAGTTGTACAAGGAGCTCGAGATGACCGTAGGCGTCGAAGACCTGATGCACCTCCCCTTCGTCCGCGAGTGGGTCGAACGCGGCAAAACCGAAGGCATAGCCGAAGGAAAGGTCGAAGGCAAAGCCGAAGGGAAGGTCGAAGGGAAGGTCGAAGGCGAGGTCAGGTCCATCCTGCTGATCCTCAACGCACGCGGCCTCCACCTGACCGACGAGGCACGCACCCGCATCACCGAGTGCACCGACCCGGACATCCTCGAATCATGGATCACCAAGGCCATCACCGCCACCAGCACTGACGAACTGTTCGACTGATCCACCGACCCCGGCCGCTACGGCAACCCCCTACCGGCCCCTGAAGACTCGGCGCAGATCCACGGTCAGGGGCGCACGTTGCTCTGGATCTCGCCGACCTGCACGTCACGCGTGGTCTCGACCTGCACGGGCGCGAACTGGAACGGCACCACGCCGCCCTCGCTCTCGACCTCGACCGGCCACACAGTAGTGACGGTCATCGTGTACTGCTCGCGCGGCTGGTCGATCGACGAGCGCAGGTAACGTACGCCGCAGGAGAACGTGCCGCCCTTGGTGTACGCCTTGCCGGCGGCCCCGCAACCGCTCTCGGCCACCTCCGCCCGCTCGGGCGTCGTACCGGGGTCGATCTCGATGTTCTCGAGGGTCGCGACCAGGGTGACGCTCATGACGCCGGGCAGCTCCGCCGTGACCGTACGGGTCGGCTGGCCGATGCCTTCGAGCCACACCCAGGTGGGCAGGTTGACGTAGCTCTTGGCGTCGGGGTTCAGCTTGACGGTGGGCTCGGGCACGGTCAGCGCGGCCCTGGCGATCTGGGCCAGTTGCTCGATCGTGAGGCCGGAGGGCGGCGTGGTGCCGGTGGGCACGAAGATGAACTGTTCGAGGTCGGTCCAGCAGGCCACGCCGTTGGGGTCGGCCTCGTTCAGTCCGGGCAGCCACCACCGCCCGTCCTCCCCGATCTTGTCCTTGAACTGCTGGATGAACGCCTGGTGGCTCTCCTCGTCGATCCGTGCCCGGTTGGCCGCGTCGCGGCCCTCGGAGCGCTGGCGGAGCATCTCCTCCGGGGTGGGGCCCGGCTCGTACCAGCACGGGCGCGGGATGCGGTAGCCGTCGCCCCGGCCGCCCTTGACGTCACCGCTGACGTTGATGTTGGTGTGTTTCCCGACCCATCCCACCGTGTTGCCGGACTGCTCCTTCTCCTGCGTCGTCCGCTCGCCGGGGCCCGGGGCGGGATCGAGGAGCAGCGGAGCCACGAGCAGGGCCGCTAGCCAAGATTTCATCTGGGGCATCTCTCTCTGGAGGGTACGTAGGTCCTGATGCGCCACACCCCGTCGTCGCCGCGGCGGGCGGCCACGCTCTGGCCGTAGGGGGTGCGGAGCCAGTCGGGCTGAGGGCTGACGGCCTTCCCTGTGCGAGTGGAGACCATCCGGATCCCCGACTCGTCGACGCACGCGTCCACCTGAGCGCCCTTGCCCATCCGGGCGCTGACCCGCAGGTTGTAGAGCCGTCCGACCCCGCGCATCGACCACCCCTCGTCGGCGAACGACTCGACCCAGTCGGTCGCCTGGACGGCCGCGTCGAGTTCGAGGCCGTCCTTGTAGACGCGCAGGCCCTCGGCCACGGCCCTGCGGGTGCCGACGTACTGGTCGACCATGACCTTCAGCAGCGGGTCGGGGTCGGCGGGCCATTCGATGCGCGTCCGCAACCCCTCGGCGATCTCCACCGTCTCGGTTCCCGAGCGCGGCTGCTCGCCGGTGGGGCTGGGGGGCGCGGTGCTCGGCGGCGGCGCGGACGCGGCCTCCTGAGGCCGGTACGCCCGCTCGGCCGCACCACAGCCGGCCACCACCAGCAGCAGCAGGCCCAGCACCATCGCCGCTCGTCTCATGCCGATCATGCCGACGACTCCCTCACCACATGAATGCGCCACGTGGGCAGCAGTTCCTCGATCAGCGCCTCGGTCTCCGGGGCCATGCCGCCCCCGTACGGGTGCGAGGCCGCCCGGCGGGTCAGGCCCTCGACGACGGCGCGCAGCCGTACGGTGTCGTCGGTGGCGTGCGTGGCCCGCAGCAGGTCGCGCCAGAGGCCCTCGTCGTCGGGCGCCAGCAGCAGCGCGGCCCGTACGGCGGACACGGCGGCGTCCGGCTGGCCGTGCGCGAGCCGCAGCTCGCAGAGCTGGTGGGCGGCGTCGGCCACCTCGGCGGACACGTCGTACTCCAGGTCGTCGGCCGCCAGCCAGGCGTACCCGCCGGGGCGGCGACTGGCCAGCAGCGGGCCCCTGACCAGGCCGAGCGCCTTCTCCAGCAGGACGGCTCTGGTCGTCGGGTCACCGTGCGCGCGGCGGACCAGCTCGCGGAACAACATCCAGTCCGTACGCACCTCCGGCCCCAGCCTGAACCGGCCCGCCTCGTCGGTGAGCAGGTGCTCGGGCCCCAGCCATTCGGCGACCCTGGCGATCGTGGCGTCCCTGACCATGTCCTGGACCCCGCGCGGCCACAGCACGCCGCCGAGCACCACGGGATGGACGCCGCCCACGTGCGTCGCCAGGTAGACCAGCAGCTCGGTGGCCAGCTCCATGCGGCCGGCCTCCAGCGGGGGCAGGCCGGCGATCTCGACGGGGCCGAGGATCCTCAGCTCGACGGCCGGCGGGTGCAGCCCGGCCAGCGGCTCGGCCTCGGGGATGGGCTCGCCGTCGTAGCGGTCGGCGGTGCGGAAGAGGTCGACCAGCGCGCGGTAGTGGCGGCGCGGCAGGAGCTGCGCCTCCACCTCGAAGCCCAGCTCGGCGATCCTGGCCCTGCCGTCGTCGCCGATCTCCAGGGTCCAGGTGGCGTGCGGGACCTCGCCCGCCAGCACGTAGCCGGCGGTGTCGCGGCGGGCCAGCAGCGCCAGGCGGCGGGCCTCCTCGTGCGTGGGCGCGACCGCGGACAGCAGGTAGTGGGCGCCGCGCCGGCTGCCGGTGATGCGGCCGGTGAGCACCTCCCTGCGTGGTGCGGCGCTCGCCTCCAGCTCGGGCAGCACCTCGGCCAGGCTGCCGACCGCCCTGATGCGGGCGGGCGCGATCGCGGTCAGCTCCGCGCCGAAGCCGACGAGGGTGATGCGCATGCGGTCGGACCAGCGGTTGGTGGCCAGCTCGACGGCGAGGGCGGCCAGCGCGGCGGTGGTCTGCGGGCCGCGTACGTTGATCAGGCCCTGGGCCGCCTCCAGGTCGATGAGCACGCGCCCGCCGTCGTCGGTGCCGATGGAGACCAGCCCCGGGTACGGCGCCCCGCGCCCCTGGCCGTGGCTCCCGGGGTCGGGCAGCAGGCGGCCCTCGTGCGCGGGCAGCCGCCAGATCTGGCCGCCGTCGGCCGCCGTCCACGGGGCGGGCGCGTTGGGGTCCGGCGGGTGGATCCACAGGTCGAGGGTGCGGGCGGACAGGTGGGCTCCGTACACGATGGGCGGGGTGCGGCGCTGGGCGGCCAGTTCGGCGCCGAGCATGCGCAGCCCGACGTCCAGGACGCGGGCGCCCGGCGCGTCGCCGCCCAGCCGGAGCGCGACCTCGGCCTGCGCGGCGTCGTCGCGCGGGCGGACGATCCGGCGGCCGAACACGCGGCGCCAGAGTTGTTCGCGGCGGCGTCTGGCCAGCACGAGCAGCAGCCCGGCGGCGGCCAGCGAGGCGGGGGCGAGGTAGTCGACCAGCTCGCCGTCGCGGGCCTCCTGGATGACCGGCTGCTGGTCCCGGTCCGGCCGCCGGTCGTCCTGCCGCTGGGCCTGGCCGCTCTGGCGCTGGTCCTGGCCGTTCTTGCCCTGGTCCTGGCCCCGCTGCTCTTGTCGGTCGGCGCGCTGGTCCTGCTGGCGGTGCTTGGCCTGGCCGTTGCCCGCGGCCTGCCGGCCGTCGGCGTCGCGGTCCACGTGGGCCCGGCCGGGGTGGTCGCGCAGGGTCTGGTCGCGGGGCTGATCGACGGGGACGATGTGGACGTTCCTCGCGTCGTCCGGCATGTCGAGCACCCAGCCGGGCCTGATCAGGTCGGCCATCCTCAGACGGCTGCCGTCGGGCTGCTCTTTCGCCTGGTTGAGTCGGTAAATTTCGGGGTACCTTCGGCCGTCTCCGAGGCACTTCTCGGCGATCTCCCACAGGCTCTCGTGGTGGCGGCCGTGCGGCGGCTGCACCACGTAGACCTTCTTGGTCTTGGGCGTCTCCAGCGTCTGCTCGACCAGCGGGGCCGCGTACGCGACCGCCGTCACCGGCGGAGCGGCCGGCGTGGGGGCCAGCTTGGCCAGCGGCACCACCATCGCCCCGGCGGTGAACAGCAGCAACACCGCCGAGACGAGCTTGTTGGCCAGGAACTGCGTGCCGCCGGAGAGCGGTACGCGGGCGGGCATGCCGACCCGGCGGACCCCGGCGTACACCTCGACCAGCACGCACGCGAAGAGCTGGAACCAGGCCAGCCACACCAGCAGCACCAGCACCGCGATGATCGTGCTCGGGCCGACGCTCCCGGCCAGCGTCTCCAGGTCGAGCAACTCGGGCCTGAGCGGCGGTCCCACGAACGTGAGCAGCGCGTACGGCACCCCGCCCACGAGCGCCACCAGCACGAGCAGCGCCCCGAACCCGGCGACCACGTCACCGGCGCTGCGCCTGGCCGGGGCGCGCACGGGACTGTGACGTCCGTGCGCACGCGCGGGCTGTCGCGACGGCATCGCCTCTCCTTTCTCCGCTCCAGCGTCGTGCCTCTGGTGTCCCGCATCCATCGAGTGGCGGGATTCGGTCTGACTCGCTTCGGCCATCTCACTTCGGCTGTCTCGCTTCGGCTGTCTCGCCTCTGGGCCGTCTCGCTTCGGCTGTCTCTTCGGCTATCTCGCTTCCGGCGCAGCGGTGGCCTCGCCGGTCATCTCGGAGCCGGAGAAGCCGATCGCGCTGAGGAAGAACGCCTCCCACCGCACCAAGACGGTCACCGTCACCTGCGCCTGGCCCTGGCCGACCGAGCACTCGCCGGGGCTCACGTCGTCGCCGCCCTGGGCCGCGACGATCTCGTCCGCCCTGGCGCACACCTGGTCCTCGCCGAGCAACCGTGTCTGGCCCGTCTGGCGCAGGTGGTCGACGTCGAGCTGGTCGGCCCCGGCCCGTGCGGCCTGCTCGGCCACGTCCGCGGCGCGCAGCCGGGCGTTGATCGCCGACCCGCCGTCCACCAGCAGCCCGGCGAGCAGGAACACGACCACCGAGAACAGCACCGTGAACACCGACATGGACCCGCGCTCGCCGGACTCGCCGGACCTCATTCGACCCTCCTGAACTGCTCCAGCGGCACCACGGCCGTGCCCGTGAGCTGCTTGGTGCCGCCGAAGCCGAGGAAGGCGAGGTCCAGCTCGCACGTCACCTCGGCCTGGACGTGGCCGCCCTGCTCCCACTCCGACCCGTCCAGGGAGACGGCGGAGGACCGGCAGCGGTCCTCCAGCACGCCGGTCGTGATGGCCTGCGCCGCGGCCTCCGCGTCGTCGAGCGTGCGCTGCACGGACGCGGACCTGGCGGCGTCGCGGGCGGCCCCGTTCACCCGGCCCTGCGACTCCACCAGCACCCCCGCACCGGCCAGGAACATGAGGAACAGCAGGAACACCGGCGCCAGCATGACGGTCTCCACCGCCATGGACCCCCGCTCGCGGCCTGCGCGATCGCGGCTCATTCGCAGTCCTCGCCGCCGTTGTCGGGACGGAAGCACTCGACGGGACCGCCGGAGGTGGCGGTGATCGTGAAGGTCAGGTCGGGCAGCAGCGGGATCACCTGGACCGCGCTGCCGGTCACGGTGACGAAGCGCTCGTCGGGCTCCTTCTCGGAGGTCGTGGCGGCGGCGTCGCGCAGCAGCCGGGGGCCGATGGTCCGGACGATCTCGGTGGCCTTACCGGTGGCCGCCCCCTGCCAGCCGCCCGAGTCGAACGGCGCCGACCTGGCCACCCTGGCGCCCTCCCTGGCCGCCGCCTCGGCGACCTCGCGGGCGTGGAACCAGAGCGCGACCTGCACGATGAGCAGCACGGTCGCGAGGATGACCGGCATCAGCATGGCCAGCTCGATCACCGTCGCACCGCGCTCGTCCAGCGGCGGCCGGGCCCGCGCGGGGTCCGTCGCCGCCGGGCGGTCACGGTTGGCCGCCACCGCCGTCCCCTCCGTTGCCACCGGTGCCGCCACCGCCGAAGCTCTGTTCGAGGTTGCTCTGCTGCTGCTCCACGAGGCTCTTGATCAAGGTGGCCAGGCCGAGTGCGACACCGGCGATGATGGCGGTGATGATCACCCACTCGACGGCGGACGCCCCGCGGGTCGGCGCGGTACGCGCACGGTGGACCCGATCGCCCAGGTACGCGGTGAGGTAAACGATCCAGGGATGGTGCATCGGTCAGACCCCCAACATCTTCATTGCGGCTGGAAAACTGAGAAAGATCACGAAACCGGCGCAGAGCAGGAGCTGGGCCACGAGCATCGACTGCGAACGCTCGCCCGCCCGCCCCTCGATCTCGGCCAGCTCCCGGCGGCGCAGCGTGGCCGCCCTGGCCGTCAGCGAGGCGCGGACTTTGGCGCCGTCGTCGGCCACCAGGCCGAGCGCCGCCGACAGGTCGCGCAGCTCGTCGACGTTGATCTCCTCGCCGAGCTGGCCGAGCGCCTGCCACGGGGTGATGCCGACGATCCTGGCGCCGCTCAGGGCGTCGCGGATGCGGCCCATCGCCCAGTTGGGCTGCTCGCCGCTGACCGAGACGGCCATCATCAGGGCCTCGGGCACACCGCGGCCGCCGGCCAGGTTCATGGAGACGAGGTCGAGGAAGGCGCCCACCACGTGGCGGAAGTCGCGCCGCTTGGCCGCCGCGTCCCGCTTCACCTGTAGGTCGGGCAGAAAGAAGAAGACGGCGGCCACGAGCACGGCGGCCCAGAACGGGATGGCCAGAGAGGTGCCCCACTCCATGAGCACCAGCCAGGCGAGCAGCAGCGGGAACGCCAGCAGGCCACTGGCGGCCAGCAGCGCCTTGGTGGCCAGGAACGCCTCGAACGAGCGGCCGATCAGGGCCAGGTCGGCCTTGATCGAGCGCGCCTCCCAGCCGCGCGCGCCGTAGAGGTGGGCCAGCCGGGCGCCGAGGCCGCGGCGGAACGCGCTGACCTCCTCGTCGGGCAGCACGAGCTGGATGCGCGGCGCGCCCGCGTCCTCGCGGACGGCGTCGAGCGCGAGCAGCCGCGACACCAGGCCGGGACGGGCCGGGAAGAGCGCCCGCAACAGTACGAAGAGCCCGAGCCCGAGCGCCCCACCGGCCAGTGCGCCCTCAACCATGGCCGCCGCCTCCTCCCATGAGCAGCCGCGTGGGCTTGTCGAACCTGGCCAGCCGCCGCATCCAGGCGAACCCGGCGCCGAACAGCCCGGCCACGACCACCAGGACGGCCTGCCCGAGGAAGCCCTCGTACTCGGCCACGTAGGAGGGGTTGAACACCACGAGGATCCCGGCGAACACCAGCGCGGTGATCACCACGATCTGCACGCTGCGCCTGGTGGCGCGGCGTTCCGCCTCGACGCGGCGGCGCATGTCCAGCTCCTCGCGGGCCGAGACGGCCAACGCGCCCAGCACGTCGCGCAGGCCGGGCCCGCGCAGCCGGGAGTTGAGGATGAGCGCGGCCACCACGAGGTCGGCCGAGGGGTCGTCGAGCTCGTCGGCGAAGCGGGCCAGCGCCTCGGGCAGCGCCATCCGGGTGTGCAGCCGGTCGACCAGGGCGCGCAGGTGCGGCCTGAGCGAGGGCGCGGCGGCCCTGATGGACGACGGGATGGCCTGTTCGAGCCCGGCGGCGCCGGCGATGGTGTCGCGCAGCGACTCCGTCCAGGCGGCCAGGCCCTCCAGGCGGTGCATGGCGACGCGTTCCTCGGCGGCGCCGCCCGCCAGCCCGCGCCAGGCGAACACGAGCAGCACCGTGCCCACGGCCACGACCGGCCAGCCGGTGACGAGCAGGACCGCGGTGGCGGCCACGGCGGCGACGGCGGCGCGGGTGGTCAGCATCTTGACCAGGTGGCGCTTGGGCTGGGGCGGGCGGGGGCGCAGGCCGTACATGGCCAGGACGAACAGGAACAGCCCTCCGCCCGCCACCGCGCCGGCCAGCAGCGCGAGCGGGTCGAACGTGAACGGCATGCCTACCATCCCCCCGGGTTGTAGCCGTGCGCGGCCAGCTCTTCCAGGCAGGAGAGCGGAGCGTGCGGCAGGGCGGCACCGTCGGGCCCCGGCGCGAAGACCTCGCTGGACAGGACGCGGCCGTCGCAGCCGTTGACCTCGCGGATGCTGGAGACGAAGCGGCGCAGCTTGCCGCCGAGGTGGTAGTCGTTGCGCTTCTCGATGAAGACCACGAAGTCGATGGCGCCGGCGATGAGCATGTGGGTGGCGTCGATGGGCAGCCGCTCCCCGGCCTGCAGGGCGTAGGTGGAGATGCGGTTGAAGACCTCCATGCTGGAGTTCGCGTGGATGGTCGACAGGGAGCCGTCGTTGCCCTGGGTCATGGCGTTGAGCATGGTGACGATCTCGTCGCCGAGGACCTCGCCGACGATGACCCGGCTGGGGTTCATCCGCAGCGAGCGCCGGACCAGCTCGGCCATGGAGATCTCGCCCTGGCCCTCGGAGTTGGGCAGGCGCTGCTCGAAGGCCACCACGTTGGGGTGCAGCTCGGGGAACTGGTCGAGGCCGAGCTCAAGGGCGCGTTCGACGGTGATGAGGCGCTCGACGGACGGGATCTCGTTGGCCAGGGCGCGCAGCAGGGTCGTCTTGCCGGCGTTGGTGGACCCGGCGATCATGATGTTCTTGCGGGCGGCGACGGCGGCGGTCAGGAAGCGTCCCACGTCCGCGCCGATCGTGCCGTTGCCCACCAGATCCGACAGGAACACCTTGCCCAGGCGGGCGCGGCGGATCGACACGGCCGGCCTGACCGTGACGTCCATGACCGCGCTGAGCCGGGAACCGTCGGGCAGCCGCAGGTCGAGCTGCGGGTTGGCGGTGTCGAACGGCCTGCTCGACAGCCCCGAGTACGCCGCCAGGATCTGGATCAGCTCGATCAGCTCGTCGTCGGAGTCGGCCACCGGGTCGTGCATCAGCTCCTGCCCATCGGCGTAGCTGACGAAGACCCGGTCGCAGCCGTTGATGTCGATGTTCTCGACCTGGGTGTCGTCGAGCAGCGGCTGGAGGCGGCCCACCCCGAACAGCGCCGCGTGGATGCCCGCCGCGAGCGCCTCTTCCTCCTCCACCGTGGGCGGGGTGCGGCCGAGGCCGATCTCGCTGCGGGCGTGCTCCTCCAGCACCTGGGAGATCAGCGCCCTGGCGAACTGGCGCTCGTCCTCCCCGGTCATCGGGGGCAGGCCGTTGGCCTGGTCGAGCCGCCGCTGGTGGGCCAGGCGGTCGCCGACCTCCTGGCGGAAGCGTTTGACGAGCGAGTGGTCGATCATCGTTGGCTCACCAGCCTTGCCGCCAGGTCACGGGCCGTACGGATGAGGAGGGAGCGGTCGAGACGGCCGCCCCACTGGCCGCGCAGCAGCTCGGCGCCCTTGGGGTCGTACGCGAGGCCGTGCACGAACTGGACGCTCGGGCCGACGATCCTGCGTACGTCCTCGATCGAGCCCCGGTAGGTGCGCGGGTCGGCGATCACGACGACGCCGTGGGCCTTGCTGATCTGGAGTCGTTCGCGCAGGTGGGCGACGTGGTCGAGGGTGGCTCTGGTGAGCAGCACGACCTGTTCGGCCTCGGCCAGCAGGTCGCCGAGCTGCGGGTGGGCGCCGAGGCGGCCGCAGTCGGCGATCACGTCGGCGTTCGGGACGGCGGCCAGCGAACGGCCGAGAGGGCCCCACAGCCAGGTGAGCCCGGCCGCCTGCTCGCCGTGCGTGAGCCCGACCAGCACGTCGAGGCCGCCGACGACCTTCTGCGTGTGCTCGTGGATCTGCGCCGCCTCCAGCCCGCGCCGGGCGGTGGCCCCGAGGGTGAGCAGCCCCCTGCCGGGGTTGAGCACGCCGCCGCCCGCGGCGGGCAGCCGGTAGGCCAGGTCGCCGCCCGCGGGGTCGCATTCGGCCAGCAGCACGGGACGCGGCCACACCGCCGCCAGTGCCGTGGCGGCGGTGGTCACCCCCGGGGCGCCCTTGTCGGCGGCCAGTACGATCAGCGCCACGTCAGCGTGCCCCCGGAAGCTCGGCCACCGCGATCTCCCCGCTGGAGGCGGCGGACACGATTTCCGGCGCGGCCGGCGCGTCGACGACCACGGTGATCTGACCGGAGCTACCGGTTCTGGAGCGGTCACCGGCGGAGAAGACGAGCGCACTGGCGGCGAGTACGCGGCTTTCTCCCTGACTCGACCGGCTCGGCACGAATATCACCTGTACTCGGTCGCCCTCGGCGACTCCGGCCGGCATTTGCCCCGGCTTGAGCGAGAGTCCGACCGTGGCCTTTCCCTCGCCCAGTTCGCTGCTGGCGCGTACGCCCATCTGGTTGGTCAGCAGGGTGCCGGGCAGGATGGTGACGGCCGCGAAGCTGTCGAGCACCTGCGCGCGCTGCGACCACGAGACGAAGTCGACGCCCGTGTCGGCGATCTTCACTTCCTCGATCGCCTGCTGGCTGAATTTCTGTCCCGCGCCGATCTGCTGGGTGACGCGGATGGCGGAGACGCGGTCGCCGCTGTTGAGCACGAGCAGGGTCGTGGCCAGCGCGCCGCCCAGGATGAGCAGGACGGCGAGGGCGGCCAGGGCCGGCTTGCGTTCCCTGGGTGAGACGGGGAGCTTGCGCGAGGCCGGGCCGGACAACCCCGCCGCCGCGTTGACGGCAGGCTTTTCACTGGTCCTCATGGGTGGGGGGCTCCCGAAGTGAATTGCGGAATTCACGCCATTATGTGGGGATCATCACTGCGACGTGGGCGGAATTCGGATACCCATGCTTGTTTCGCAGGTGACATGCTGTCAAGCGGAAATAATCGATGCCTATTGTTTCTATCGAGTTGACGGATGCGCATTTATCCGGCATGCCGCCACTTCAATAACTCCCGTCGCAGAAATCACAGCTTTTCGCGAATCCGGCCTTCGTGCGAACTCGGTCATGCCATTGCCGTCAACCGGCACGCCCGGCCGCGCTCCTGGCGTTACCTTGGGCGCCCGAAGTCGACCCAGGAGACGGCACCATGCGGATCATGCTCACCGTGATCGGCGGGCAGGGCGACCGCGACGTCGTGATCGACGGCGACGACGGCGTCACGGTCGCGAGGCTGAGCGAGGCGCTCGGCGACCAGGGCCCGCTGGCCGAGGTCGTCCGGCTGCCCAAGGCCCGCGCCCCCTACGGCATGACGGCCGCCGGCCCCGTGCCCCGCGCCGGTACGCACGTGGGAGCCCACGCGGTCCCCCGCGTGCCGCGCCCACGCAGGCCGGAGCGGCCCGGCCGGGCCGCGCCCACGCTGTGGCGCGACGGCCGGGCG